>JBILTA010000082.1:0-12383 GCA_044371785.1 Pirellulaceae bacterium
CCGCCTTCGCTCGTTCGGCGGGCTCTTCTAGGTTAACGGCGATCAGCTCAACTTGGTCTGCAGGGAATTCGGTAATGATCTTGTCCACTTCCGGCATCGTCTGCATGCAAGGTCCGCACCAGCTGGCCCAGAAATCCAAAACAACGATCTTACCCTTTAGTTCGCTCAGCTTAAACTTGTCGCCATTTGCGGTTTCGAGTTCGATTTCCGGCGCAGCTTGGCCTACCAAAGCACTTTGCTCTCCGGCCCCACCACTGCTCCCTTCCTCGTCGGTTGCCTCAAGAGGCGATTTGGCCAAATTCAGTTTCCAAGGATTTGAAGCTAGATCGGCTGCTTGGACGTTTGCTTTTGGTCCAAACAATATCAAATCGATTTCACTGACAGCCAAATTGCACTTACCGAGTAATTCATTGTTTCCCAAAATTGCTTGTTCTGTAACCGAAGTTGGTGCAAACGACATTCGTAGTCCGTTTCGAAACATGGCAACCACACTGCCAGGTGGCAATGCGACCACTTTTACCTCATCCGTTTTTGTTTCTTCAGATTTCGCCTTCTCGGCATTTGTGTCTCCAGCGGTGGTAGCGGTTGTTTCCGTAGCTGGCTTTTCTGCCGTCTCACCCACCAGCCAATTTCTCTCATGCAACCAAACGATTTGAGCAATTTTCTCCAGTGGGACCTTCACTTGCTCTAGGCGGATCTCCATTGTGGCAAACTCTGCATTGATCGCTACCAGCCGGCCGCGAAGGAAATCCCCCTCCACCGATATAAGCACATGCGTTGGTGGGTCATTTTTTGCGCTACGTGGCACGGTCAGTAGCCGCTCCACTTTTTTTGCTGAAGGAATTTTGCTCGAGCGAAGCTTCCTCAACTCGATAGACTGTACTGCCTCATTGTTGAGTGAGCCTAATTCGATCTTGTCTGACTTAAACAGGATACCTTCTTCATTCACTGATTGAAGCTGGGCAGCAAATGCATCTCCGTTTCTGAGAGTAATACTTGGAACCATCAACTGTCTTAAGTCGAATGCTGGCTCTACTGGTTTCTGTTCTTCACCCATAACAAACGCATTTTGGACTTGAACTTCTTGAGCCGCTTTCGAATCCGAAACATTTTGCTGGCGTCGAGCTCTGCCACGGAAATCCAGGCGAGCATCATCGGTCACAATAATGCCAACAGGCTCTTTGGCTACAACCGCTTGCCAGCCTAAGACGGCACTTTCTTTTCCTGCAACCAGTACCCCCTCTAACTGAACATCATTTCCCATGAACGCCCCTTTGCGACCTGCCGGTACTGTCGCTGTACTCGGCGTCACGTTGGAGGTTCCACGAAATGACATCACAGACTGCAAAGGGAACTTGATGGCCGTTCCCGTAGAGTTAGGCGTAAACGACACGATGCCACCAGCTACTTGTGTCCATTGTCCACGCCAACGTGCGCCATCGTAAAATTCCAGTTGAATTCCCGTCTCAGCTGCGGCCAAGGCAGGCTTATTCTCTTTTGACGCCAATTTGGAATCATCATCTTTTTCAAGAACATCTTCCCCATCCTTGATTGACTCGAATAAATCGGCAAAGGCATCGTCTTTTTTTGTTGCATCTGCGGTTTTGGGCTCATCACGTTTTTCGGGTGTTTCCGCGAGCGTCGCCACTTTAGCTGCTTCATCCATTTGAATGACTTCTGTCAATTCATTCCAAGCCAGAACTACTTCACCTTCGGGACTACTGAGCTTCCAACCTTCTTCCTGATTCGCGGAGACGACATTGCAGGTTATTGGATCGGTCGCATTCTTGATCACATAATTTTCCCCGCTTTTCCGATCTGCGGGTAACTGCATGGTCCATTCGCGAACTCGCAGTCGATCTAGCCGCAAATTCTCCGTGTGGTTGGCGATCGCAATTGAAGGGAGTGCTTTAGCCTCTCCGCCGGCAAGAGTTAAGTCTGCCAAAAGCTTTCCGTAGCCAGAATAGACGACCACTCGTTCGGACTTCTGATCGAAATAAAGTGTAAGTTCGAGCACCGATTGATTCGCATCCAGCGTTTCTAATTCAACGATCTCCGCTTTCCCTTTCGCTTGCCGAACTAGAACTAACTGGCTCTGCCAAGTTTCGATACGGAATGAACTGTTGATATTGGAAGCATTTTCATCGACGCCCAATGCGATGACGAATCCCGCTTTGCCTTCCCAAGAAAGTCTGAGGTCGATGGCTGCTTTTTCTGGTAGACTCACGTTACCAATCGTACGTGATCCCAATTGGCTGCTGACCAAGGAGCCACCCTGCATGCTCCAAGCTTCATCACCCGAAAATGGTTTCCAGACACTTGGATCGCGCGGACCTTGGAAAACCCATTGGACATCGTTCGAATTCTTAACAAGTCGGCTGACAAGAGAACTGGCGATATCTAGCTCGCCAAAGGTAGGGCTCTTGAAAGCAACTATGCCTTCATTCCAACGTAGCAGTTCACCCGTCAACCGATCGCCAGACTGCAGTTCCATAGTCCATGGCTCAAACTTTTTGGTTGCATCAGCATCCTGACTTAACTCAAAACCTCGAATTTGCTCAACCGATATATTCAGCGGTGAGTTGAAATGATCTGATTTCCAGCCCAAGCTATCCGTCGAATCCAGGGCGACCGGTTCGCCATCGACGTAGTCACCATTTTTTAAGCGAAGTCGTGGCTTTACAGGAGCGGTTTCCGTTTTGCTTTCTGTTTCAACTTTTGTTTCAGTCGCAACTCCATTGACTGCACCTTCGACAACGATTTCGACCGCGAAATCCTGTGCCAACAAACAGACGTAAACAGGAGCAAACGTTGATGGAAACAACGTTAGCACCACCGCATACAGCGAAATTTTGGTTATAGACAAGTGAGGGAAAAAGTTCATTGGTATGCGTAACCTAGAGGTTGATTTTAGCGTTCGTATATTGGCAGGAAGCGGTAGTTGAGCGCTAGTGCGAGCAAGCCCATTGATGTTCCGATTCCAGGCCCCATTTGCCCGCTGAAACTGCCATCTGCTTGTTGCAGAGCCTTCAGTTCTCGAATGGTCTTGGTATTCCATTTTCTCCAAGCAGAAACATCACCTTGAAAGAGTGCTTGGGCTTGATAGTAACGGGTGTACTCAGGCCAAGCGTTATTGTTGGCATCTAATGAATTGGCGATGTAATTCAATGTCGATCGATACGCTTTTTCATCTTTCCGCTTCGAAATTGCGAACACTAACGTACAAATCGAGGAACGGGCTAACGATTCTTCGAAGCCGCCAAATCCGCCCGAGTACCCGACGGAACCGCTAGTGCTGGTCATGCTTGAAAAATAACCAATCGCTTGATCAATTGATTCATCAGGAACTTCGATCCCCGCGTTGCGAGCAGCCAAAAGTCCCATTAATACAGCACCGCTAACACTGGTATCCGCATCTCGAGCGTCCGGTGAATATCGCCAAGCATGAAGCGGATTTTTCTTTTGTGAGGTAATTGAGGTTCGCACCGCCAATTCCAATGCTTCGCCCAGCGATCGCTGCTTTGACTTGTTTCCTTCAGCACCTTCCCACAACAAACGATCATCAACGGCACCATAAGCCTCAGCCAGAGCAAGCATGGCGAATCCATGGTGATACATACTGGATCCGATGTAGCCTGTATCTTTACTTTGTGCATTGATGATGCTGCGTAGGGCCTTACGAATTACAGTGCTGTAGGGGCCGAAGTTCGGATCTTCTCCCGACGCCAGAAAAGCCATTACGGCCAAGCCAGTCGAGCCTGGCCCAGATTCCCCGCCACGACTCCATGTTCCATTGGGATCTTGTGTCGAAACCAAATACTTTAAACCGCGATCGTACATATCACGCACATCGCGCGGCACAGCATCACCCGTTTGCATATCGGTGGGTTGAGCGATAGCTGAAGTACTCGGCACCAGCAAGAAGTAAGCCACCCAACAGGCAAGCATCATTCGAATCATCATTAACCTAATCCCCCTGCTGCCCGTTGTACGGGTGCCTTTTTCGCTCCATCGCCTTCTTCTTGAGCTTCAGGCTCTTCCTCTTTTGGTTCTTCGGCGACCTCTTCCTGGTCATCATCAAATTTCGCACCTTGGCCTTCAAGCATCGATTTCCAACCCTCAACCTGGCTGCGTTTTTGTGAGTAGAATTTCACTTGTTTCTCGTCGAGGAACTCTTTCAATTTCGATTTTGGGAGAGTGTACATAGCGTAGTCCACCAAATACACACGATATTGATCAATTACTTTCTTGCCTTCCAACCGATCCAAGACAGTATTGATTAGCGTTTCTCGCTGTTTGCCCAATAGTGGCATCGTTTTCTCAAGTGCGCAGATTTGAACTTGAACGATGGCTTTGTTGATCAAGCGTTGCCTCCGAGAGGCCTCTTTCTTCCACAGATCCGCTTGCTCGGGGGTCAACATATTCTCCATAACGTTGTGGAATAGCGACGAGTCATCCAATATTCCCTTTTGAACAACCTGTTGAATCGGCGAAATGATCCGCGAAATCTCTCCAACCTGTTCATTGACAGGCTGCATATTGCGAGTCTTAAAACGAGCCTCATCCACCATACGGAAAAATCTTGCCAAATCACCTTCAAGAGCCAGCTTCAATTTCTTTTCTTGAAACTCAGCAATGGGAACCACAGATTTCAGTGTCTCAATTTCTAGCTGCGCCTGACTTTCAATATTGTCTCGGAAATACTGCTCCGTTCTTCCTTGCAGGGCCCATGATTCGAACCAGCCTTGCTGCACTGCCACAGCACGCACCGCAAATTGACCCAAGCTCACTTGTTGAGACATGCCGCAGATAAGGCAAAGCATGACAACATGAAACGATATCAGTCGCCAGCGAGTCCCGCTATCGATTCTTTGCTTCGATGTTTCTATTGTTGCACCAGCCATTACACAGCCTACTGTTCGATGATGTCCATGTCTTCTTCGCCCGAACTGCCGAATTGCACTTGTTGCAAACCTTGCAATATCTTGCGTTGATACTTGTTAAGATGCTTAAGAATGGGCGCAAGTGACATGTTGGGAATGTACTGTCCATAGCGCAGGTAGTTCAGCGGTTCTTGCGGTAGTGTTCCCATCTTTGAAACCACTTTCTCTACCTCCACCCGTTGCTCCGAATTGAGCATTAAATGGTGATCCACGATAGCTACCATAGCATCCACTTCACTTTGCTTCTCAAATGCCAACCTCGCTTCCACTTCCATCATGTAAGCTGCGAACTGCTCTTCGGTGATCAATTTTTTCAATTCGGGCGTTATCAAATCAAGCAACACAGACCTGGAGAGAGAGAAGGGAACGTCTGCCATTCCCATAGGAATTACGGATAGCTTTCGCCCCAGTTTCTTGCCCGAATCCGAATCCAATTGAGCTTGAAGCCATTTTGCATCCCAGGTATCGAGTGTCTTTTCTTGTTCTGGAGTAAGCGTACAAACACGACGTAAAAGTGCTCGCTCCAATTTGAACGCTCTAGTCAAGCGATTCATGCGTGGATCGATTTCTACATCGGCACCATCAAGAGCTTCCGCCACCTCCGCAGCGGGCATGGCTGGGGCCACCCGTAAAGCAGGTGCCAATCGCATCGCAGGCGCAACGACTGCAGGTGCAACACGTACTTCAATGGCAGCTTCAACCTTCGGTTGCTCGCCTTCATCCGCCTTCTCTTTAACCTCCGGCTTAGCTTCCTCTTTCTTTGGTTTCTTACCAAAGAAGTCGTCGAACTCATCTAAGTTCGAGTCCTCTTTGGAAGGTGGATTCTCGGTGGCTGGCTTTTCAGCATCAGCGGGTTTATCCGCTGGAACAGGATCTTGCCCGAAGCTCTTATATTCGGCGTTGATAAAGATCATGCCGAATACGAGTAGCCAACAGCTTATCCGCGTCGATCGCCAAATAACATTAAGGTCAAACATCGATCAGTTCCCGGATTGTTTTTCCAGCGTGTTAAAATACTGATCCAAACCCGAACGAAACTCTTCAGGAAGTTGAGCTCCCGTTTCGCCAGTAGTGCTTTGAGTTTCGCGATATTCGCGATCTTCTTTTTCATTGGTTCCCGCACCAGAAAGGGCCATAGCCAAATCGCTGGTTGTCCCTTCACCTCCACCGCCTGGACTGGAGCCACCGCCACCGCCACGGGCTTTCGGATTGATCTTCTTGGATTGAAGCAACAATTCGATCGCCTCTGTTTCAGCCGCAATGGTTATCGCACCGGTTTCGTGGGTGTACAACAAATCTTCTGCTTGTTGCATCACATCGGTCACCTGAGCCAAGAGTTGCATTTCCTTTTCAAAATGCACTTGTGCTTCTGGAAGTTGCTCGATTCGTCCGATGACTTTCTCAACACGATCTGCCAGGCCCCCTTGTTTGTCACCAAGCTTGTCCACCGACTCTGCGAACGCTTTTTCTTCGACACCCTTCTTGGATTGTTCGGCCACACGGGTTTCTTCGCGAAGGTTGACTTCAGCTTCCAGTATTTGCAAAACCTCTAAAACAATGCTTGGTGGCAAACTATCGCGGCTCTTGGAGCCTGGGCAGCTTCCTTTGCTGGCTGGATCCACCAGGTCGTCAGCCCAGCGATCCAAGTTATCGGACCAGAATTCCGCTTGAGCGATCGAGAGCCCTTGCTCTTTAGGGATGTCATCTGCCAGCGAGCGTACACCGCTGAGGACATCAAATTCTTTCATTTCATCCAAAACCACTTTGAATTTCTTCAGCGGTCGACGGTCAAAGTAAGCTTGCATATCGTCCATGATCGAAGACAGCGTATCGGCACTCTTGGCTTCGACTTTGGTAAGTTCATTCAAGGCGGTTTTATCTTCCTCTGCCAAACCGGTTCGAACACCGAAAGTAGAAGGTATACGGTCACCAATTCGATTGGCCACTTGTAACTGCTCGCGCGAAGCGGCCTTTAGGCGTTTCACGAGAGTGCTACCTTCCAAGTTCCCTAGCAATTCGCTCATATCATCGGCTAACTTCTGGAACTCGGCCAACAACTCATCTTGTTGTTTGACCGCTTCTTGCATAGCTTCCTGTTGATTTTGCGGTTGCGACTTTCCAGAGCCCGCTACGGTTGTGGTGGGAAGCGTGAAGCGTCCTTGTTTATTGGATTTACTACCGGCTTCACCGTCTTCGGGCTTGTTATCTTTGGGCTGTTGGGATGATTCTGCATCGACTAGGGCCGGAACAGTAGGAGGTGGTGGCTGATCTTTCTTTTCTTCTTTTCCACTTCCTGCGCCCGAACTGGTATCACGGATCTGTCCAGCCATTTCAGACGACTTATTCTGGGCAAGACTTTCGTTTTCGCCCGGCGCATTCTTGGATGCTTTGTCCAATAAATCGGACACACTGGGCATACGATTCGCTGAGATATCGTTCAAGATCGAGAGCATCTCTGCCCATTTGTCCAAATGCCCGACCCCGATTTCGGAGTTGCGAGCGGCTTGCTTCAACAGTTGTTGTCCGGTTTGCCCCAATTGTGTCAGACGACGTGCGTTGGCTTGCTCCGCGGCGGCCTGCGATTCAAGTTGTTTGCGCATTTCATCGGTATTCAATTCATCCATCGTCATTTCACGCAAACGCTTATTCGCTTGATTTAGTTGCGTTTCGCGATCACGAACTTCAAGAGCTTGACGGTGCCAACGATTGAGTTGCTCGGTAACCCAAATCGCGTGCTGCTCTGGCGACAACACGTACAACATGTGTGGAGCTGAATAAACTCGAGGTCGATTCGGAAGATAATCTTCAACCCATACGCGCAATTCAATCGGTTGCGGTTCGATATTGTTATCTTTAGCAGTGAAGACTGCGTTGAGTTTCATGGTAGAGTTCTCTGGCCCACCCGCAGCCAAGACCAATTCGCCTTGGGCAGGCTTTTCAACAAGCGCACTCTCCATACCTTTCCATTCGAGACCAACACGCTTTACGCCGAAATCATCCATCGCAGAAAGGTCAAAATTCAGTTGTTCAGAATCAAGTACTACCAACTGACGCAATAAGCCTTCAACATTGAGTGATGGTTGCTCGTCCGCTAAACCTTCTACTTTGAGCGTTAGCGGTTCGCGATTGGAAAGGCGATCGGTATCCACCCACTCCATGGTAAAACCGGGGTTTGCTCCTTCAGACACCAGCTTCACTGGCGTGACAAACTTATTGTCTTTCGCTTCGACAGCTTGCGAATCAACTTTGGCCGAAGTGAGTGGCTGGCTTACAGATGCTTCTACTTTGACCGACGAGCCGATAACCGCTTGAATGGTGCCACTGCGAACTTCACGTTGTAGGGGCGTTTTGATTTGAAGATACTCAGGAAGTTGAATGGATGCCGACATCGATGAAATTTCAGGACGCAGCTTAGGCACAACTTCCATTTTGTGTGTTAAGTCCCCTACCCGCAGATGCATGGAGGTAGAGTCCGTCAGCGGCGGCATATTCAGTTGGTACTGGTCGTTTTGCAATTCCGCAGTCAATGGTGGGTGGTAGGGAATCGAGGCTTGAGCTGTCGCTGGCTGCCATCGGCTGGCAGGATTGAGTTTCAATTGAAGCGGGACCTCTTCACCATGGGGAACGACCCAGCGGTTCGGTAGGTTCTCTAATTGTGCGAACGTATATCGCGGCGTATCACTCCAAGGTGCAAAGAAACGTAACCATGAGTTGGTCGCCGCTTCGGGAACAACGACGAGGGTCGTGGCAACTAAGGCGAATAAAGCACTTGCAGCAATGGACCAGTTGCGGTAGCGGCTTGGTGGGGCTGCTTTGGTAAGGTCTCGGCCTTGCGCTGATTCAGCTACTTGACGCATTGCAGCTGCGCACAGGGCAGGGGAGCGAGCTTGTTCGCTATCGCTGGTTGCCAGTTCAATAACCCCCAACAACTGATCGCCAATATTGGGTTCACGTTTGCGGAGCAAGCGCGCGACTTGTTCCAGTTTCCGATGTCCCCAAACCCAGCGATGAAACGCATAGGGAACCATACACCAAATCGCAATCACGCCAAGGAATATTGCAGTGCGAATTTGCCAAGGTGTATCCCAGATTCGCTCTGCCGTAAACACCGCCGCATAAGCCAAGAACAGACCAGCCGTTGCCATCGCAACAAACTCGATCATCTTGGTTGTCCATACCCGCTTACGAAATGCTCCCAATTGCTCCTTCAACGAAGGTGGGATAGTCAATCGTGTCGACGACGATGTCGTGCTCATCCTTAATTCCTCAGGCGAATAGTAAAACTAAACGAGTCCCGCCCATTTTCTACCGATCCAAAATACCGCCATGCCCAATATCAATGTACCCGCAATCGCAGGGTGACTCCACAATTGAACCCTACGAATCTTCTCAGGTTGCTCGGGAAGTGAGGCTAATCTTTTGACAGCCTCTTCCAATTGATCCAACTGAAGTGATTCTCCGGAGGTGACGCGAGCCAATTCTTCCATGACTTCGGGCCGAGATGGCTTACCAACCTTCTCCAAATCGCCCCCTTGAACAAATAAAGTCGCTTCTAGGGTATCCTTCGTCTCAGCACAACGAAGTAGCAGACGATGTTGTCCGGATTCTGTCGGAGTGAACGGGCCGCTGAAAGCTCCCCAATCTCCACCCAATGCGGTCAGTTGAACATTTTGGGTTTTACCTGTTGGAGAGATGACTCGTACACTGACATTGCCTTTGGACAGAGGTTCGCCCGTCGATTCCATAACGTTCGCATTGAACGTCAAGGTCTGGTTAACTTGAGGTTGTTCGGGAGAATAGTACAAACGCATGGCAGCACCTTTAGCCATGTTGCGTTGATAGGCCATCCAGCGCACCACTTGGCCCCAAAAGCGATAATGATACAAGTCCTCAACGCCTTTGCGCCAACGCCAGGCACCGTCGGTTCCCATGTAAAGCACTTTGCCATTACCGAATGTTCTAGTAGCCAAAAGGGGAACACGTCCATATTGATTAGAAACATCTTGATGGACGGCCAACACCTCACTACCTGCTTTGGCACGGATCGCGGGGGCGTACCATTGAAAACCAGGAAGATTCTCCCAGACTTGACTATTGTCTTCTTCAGTGTCCGCCAACTTTGTCAACAAACTTCGGCGTCCCAGCTCAGTTAACTCAAAGTGGCTTGGTGTTCGCGACCCCCAACCTCCAGGCTGGGTCGGGTCCATTAGGACAGGATAAAGAGCTTCGAGTTCGGTGTCTGCCAAGGTCAATTGGCGTCCTTGCATCCCCGGCATGAAAACCAATCCGCTAGCTTGTTGCTCTACCAAGCCTTTCAATAAGCGGCATTGCTCTTCCGTTAACTGATTGTCACCAATTCCCACGTCCCCAAGAAATACGACGTCGTATTGGGCTAATTGGTCCAAGCTTTCAGGGAATCCCTTGATATAGTCTTTATTTCCGCCACCCACTTTGGTTAAGCCTGGATGAAACAGGAGGCAATCCACTTCGACCCCGGGATCACGCGAGAGAGCGTTTCGCAGATAGCGGTACTCCCAACGCGGCAAAGACTCCACTACTAAGACCTTTAGTTTCTCTTCACGGATCGCGATAGGTGCCGTTAATTCGTTGTTATCCGCGATAGTCTCTTCACCATGTTTGGGGATGGTCAGTGTGGCAGTGTAGTCACCGGTCGTGGTTGGTTTCCATAAGAAAGCATCCGAGGTTCTTCCCATCGGTTGGATACGAATGGGTTGCTCGATCACTGTGCCATCGCTAATTTTCAAAACGGCGGTCAGAGTCTGTTCGCGTGGTAATGAACTATCCACGGTAAATGGAATTCGAACCGTCTTTCCTGAGATTCCAAACGTCGGCACATCCAAGCTGAGCAGTTCTAGGTCGGGTAAACGAGTAGGGCTTCCTACTGCCGCGCTCAAAATGGGAATTTGCTCAAGTCGCATTTTCATAGCAGCTTGAACGGGTGGTGGTCCACTATTCCAATCGCCATCACTGAGCATGACAACTGCACGCAATTCAGGGTAGTCTTGGATTGCTTTTTCCAAAGGGGCATGTAAGTCGGAACCGCCAGTCGCCGCATCCGCTTCAATCGATTTAAGCACGACCTCGAAGCGTTCGTTAAGTGATTCCCACGCTTTGGGATCGAGCCAGGGAGTTACCGCATCAGCTCGGGTGAGAGGCGATCCACCACTGTTGCCAGTGGGGAGGACATCTCGCGTGGCCATGCTTCCCGAGCGATCTCCAAGAATCATTACTACCGGTTTGCTATTGGGACGAAAACGCTCGATCCACTCGGGTTGATTAAGCAGTATAACCGCTCCGCTTACCAGCAGGACACGCAACGTTTCAAGGATCAAAAACGACGTTCTAAATCCTGATCTTCGATACGCGATATAGCTAAAAAACGCTGTCGCAACTATCGCTAATATACTGAGAATAAGGGTCCAACCGGACCATTGAAATAACAGTGTCGATTCGCTCATGCTGTGACTCCTTGTGGTCTTACCAGCTTCGGAACACAGAGAGCGGCTTCAACGATCATGGCAATAATCATAGCGACCAAAAAGAGACGCCAAATTTCTTGGACAATGGAGGAGGCGGCATCGGCTTCTGTATCAACCCGAGAAAAATCCAAGCCGTCAAACAGCTCTTTCACTTTGTCGTCTACAAGCACCGTGGGGCGATCTTCGGCGGCAGAGCGATTGATGGCAATGAGCCGTTCGTTGACTTGATAAACACCGCTGTGGTAAGCAAACTCGGTTGAAAGTGTGTTTTCATCACCAGCTAGCCGCTGCCAATTGTTATCGTTGAATGCAAGAGCAGATTCACCAGCGATGACCGCTCGAGTATTGCCAAGAGATCCCATACCGGCATCTAGGGCTCTCTGAATCATGGCATAAATAACGATGCCGTTACGGGCCACATTCGAGGTTTCCGGCGAGAGAGATGAGGTGCAGAAATAAACGCCTCCTTGGTCGGTCGGAACATGAACAAGCCAAGGGTCACCAGTCGAAAGTGTAGCTAAGTTGATACCCTCGCCTTTCCAACTCGCATAACCTTTGGATTGCAATTGCCCAACGGGCAATGAGGAACCGGACCGAGTAGCCGCCAAAAGATCACCATCGCTCCGCCATTGTTCAATGGTTGGAGCTTTGTCTGGCGTCAGCCATTGCATCCACTTAGCACCTTGGAACGAAGCCGATTTTTCACCCCAGCTTGGTACACCGAGATCGCTTCCATCTACGTCGGGGGGAAAGAAAATAACTTGCCCACCACGTTTGACGAATGCGATCACATCTTCAACCACGGAGCCAGAAGGAAGTGGACCTTGCCACAGCAACAGGCCAGCATTTTCCCATTCCACTTGCGAAAGTTCATCAAGCGAAACGGTTTGTACGGAAACTGTTTGGCGTGGGTCTGGGCTGATACCAGCAGCGAGAGAAA
>JBILTA010000583.1:0-3906 GCA_044371785.1 Pirellulaceae bacterium
GGGTGCCAGGCACCGAGATTTTGGTGCGAGAGGTTACGGATACCCCTTTTTGTGCGTACTATAGAAGTGAGGTGCCTGACGAATTGGATAGCAATTCAGAGCCGGCCTCAATATGCCCATCCCTTTTGTCCCTCTGCTCAAACTAGATGATCCACTTTCAAAAACGTTCTAGCTGTCATTCGAACGGTACCAGGCACGAGTCGCGGGCTCACGAGTCGCACGAGTTGCGGGCTCAACAATGCTTTCGTTGGGGGCGTTTGTTTCTTTTATTTAGCTTTTCTTTGCTCCTGGTTTGCCTAGAATCCGTTCGTCTGTTAGGGCAGGTGGCAGAAGCTCCCGATATGAATGGGCAACCGCCCGCCCCCCCCACTACGGAAAATTCCATCCCTGTTTTCCAAGAACTATTCGACGGCAAATCGCTGGACGGTTGGACTCAAAGAGGTGGACAAGCCGAATTTCGTGTCGAAGATGGCTCCATCATCGGTAAAACTCGAATCGCGACCCCCAACAGCTTTCTGTGTACCAACCAGGACTTTTCCAATTTTGAATTGGAACTAGAGTTCAAATTAGAAAGTGATCGTCTTAATAGTGGTGTTCAAATTAGAAGTGAAAGCCGGCCTGAATACAAGAATGGACGTGTCCACGGCTACCAGATTGAAATCGATCCAACCCCACGCGGCTGGACCGGCGGCATTTACGATGAGGCTCGTCGCGGTTGGCTCTACCCGGTCAAGAACCGTCCGGAGGCCCAAGCAGCCTTCCGATTAGGGCAGTGGAATAAAATGCGGGTTGTAGCAGAAGCGAATCGGATTAAAACTTGGATCAATGATGTACCGATTGCCGATTTGACCGACGATACTACCGCCAGCGGCTTCGTCGCGTTACAGGTGCACGCCAGCAATGAAGTAAAGCCTCAGGAGATCCGTTGGCGGAACATTCGCATAAAGAAAATCGCTCCCGCTGAACCATCAGTGAATCCAGCTGTCGAGACTGCTAGAGGCTCTGAAAACTAGAACGCCGAAAGACGAAGCACAGGCAGCTGATTAGTGAACCCATAAAAAGTACCTACTAGTGAAACATCAATATCTACAACTCGATGCAACAACGGATGGTGCTGCATGATCCTGGTGATCGATAACTATGATTCGTTCACTTACAACCTTGTGCAGAGACTAGGTGAATTGGATGCAAGTCTAGATGTTCGAGTTGTTAGAAACGATCAACTTTCTATCGCCGACATCCGTGAAATGAGGCCTGATCGGCTGATCATTTCCCCAGGCCCCTGCACACCCACTGAAGCGGGAATCAGTGTTCAAATCGTTGAGAAGTTGACGGGCGAGTTGCCCATTTTGGGTGTATGTCTTGGTCACCAATCCATTGGGCAAGCGTTGGGAGGCAACATCGTCCGCGCCCCCGAATTAATGCATGGCAAAACGGATCACATCCATCACGACAATAAAGGCTTCTTTGCAGGATTGGCCAATCCATTTGTGGCAACTCGCTATCACAGCTTGGTCATCGACCCACCCACGTTGCCCGATTGCTTGGAAATGACAGCCTGGACCACTGATTCCAACGGCAACCGGATTATCATGGGAGTGCGGCATAAAGACGCCAAGCTGGAAGGTTGGCAATTTCATCCAGAGAGCTTCCTGACTGAGCCCGGACCTGAATTACTGAAGCGATTTTTACATTGGTAAACAACTTGAGAGTGACAAAGCAATGATCTGCGTCAGTATCGGTCGCACTCGACACAAACACATCATCGCCGAACATGCGCGTCTAGCCGAGCTTGGAGCCAAGCTCGTGGAGTTGCGGGTGGACTACATCGGTCGCTCCATCGACTTCGGTCGCCTACTCAACAATCGACCAACGCCCGTGGTGGTGACCTGCCGTCGTAAAGAAGATGGTGGGCGTTGGGCGAAGTCGGAAGATGAACGACAGAAGGTCCTCCGAACTGCCATCGTATCCGGCGCAGAATATGTCGATCTCGAGGAAGATATCGCCGGTTCAATACCGCGTTATGGCAAAACCAAGCGTATCGTGAGTTTGCATGATTTCGAAAAAACTCCTGCAGACCTCGAAGAAATCGCTGCTCGTCTCGCCTCTAAAGATGCTGACATCGTCAAGATCGCCACGATGGCAACCTCTTTCGCTGACACCATTCGAATGTTGCGTTTAGTCGAAAAAGCGAAAGTGCCCACGATCGGCATATGTATGGGCGAAGCAGGTATCCTCACCCGTATTTTGTCCTGCCGCTTCGGCTCCCCTTTTACATTCGCGACTACTAGTGCAAATCGCAAAGTAGCACCCGGTCAGCTGACTTTCGAGCAAATGAAAAGTCTCTATCGCGTCGAAGAGATTACGGACAAAACGAAACTCTATGCGGTGATTGCCGATCCCGTAGGTCATTCGCTCAGCCCCTTGATTCATAACGCCGCTTTTGCGCATGACGGACTTGCCAATCGTTACTTCGCACTCAACGTTCCCAAAGATGATCTGGCCCTCTTCATCCAGTGGTGCAAGCAGAATGAAGCCTTTGTCGGTCTAAGCGTTACCATTCCGCACAAGGAAGCCATCGTCAAACTATTGCATCAAGTTGAAACGGCTGCCTCTGGCATTGGGGCCGTCAACACAGTCATCTTTGATCGCGGTGAGGCACTGGGTTACAACACTGACTACCGTGCTGCTATGGATTGCATCGAACAAGCGATGGAAAAGAAATGGGGCCCAGAAGAGAAATTGCAAGGACGTTCCGCCCTAATACTTGGCGCGGGTGGTGTCTCTCGCGCGATAGCTCACGGTCTACGTCAACGAGGTGCCGTTGTCACTATCGCCAGTCGCAGTGTTGAACGCTCCGAAGCGCTCGCAAAAGATGTTGGTGGTCGGGCTATTCCCTGGGAGCGCCGATACGATTCAAGACCAGGCTTGATCATCAACGGTACTCCCATCGGTATGCATCCAAACATCGATGAATCCCCTTATGATCGCAAGCATCTCGATGAACGTATGATCGTATTCGATACCGTTTACAATCCAGAGCAAACTCTGCTCCTAAAGAACGCTCGCGAAATAGGGTGCACTGCAGTCTCGGGTGTCGCCATGTTCCTCCGTCAAGCCGCTTATCAATACAAATTGTTCACTGGTAATGACCCTCCCGTAGATGTGATGCGCAAAGCTCTGAAGAAAGCGACATCACCTGTCAACTATGAAGTTGATATAGAAGATGAAAACGAAGATGACACAGCAGACGATTAAGCTTCGCCGGGCTGCGATGCCGCTGCAAGTTTCTTAAGTAAACCAGGACCATTAAGGCGATCCACCAAACATTCCGGCAAGGAATCCAAGAAGATTTTTCCATAGGGTTTGGATAGCATTCTTGGATCAAGAATGACCACCGATCCATAGTCGGTCGCCGTTCGAATCAACCTCCCGAAACCTTGCCGCAATTTTATAACCGCCTCAGGTAACTGATAATCGCGAAAAGGATTACCGCCCGATTTTCGTATAGCTTCAAGCCTTGCCTCAAGCAGCGGATGATCGGGAACGCTAAATGGAAGCTTGGTGATAATCACATTGGTCAATGTATCACCAGGAACATCGACACCAGCCCAGAAACTGTCTGTCCCAAACACCGCACCGCGTGGGTTCTCTTTGAATAACTCGATTAGCCTCGATCGCGGCGTTCCATCCGCTTGACTATAAATGGCCAAGTTATGTTTGCCCATCCAAGGGGCAACTGCCTGCGAAACCTGCTTCAACAGCTGATAGCTCGTAAACAACACAAAAGCGTGCCCATCCGACTGCGCTAAAAAATGTTGTACTAACGCTGGCAGCGAAGCCTCGAACTCACGCTTCTGTGCAGAGGGGTCCGGTAAGTTCTCCAGCAAGATAAGCCGAGCCTGC
>JBILTA010000584.1:0-3905 GCA_044371785.1 Pirellulaceae bacterium
GTTTGGGCCGGCGGAACGCGAAAAGCGTAGGAAACCCGCGAAAAACTGGGTAGAAACGAAAAACGCCCGGCGGTCGATCTCTCGACGCCGGGCGTTAAGTCTTTTGGTCGCCAAAGCCGAACTTTGACGAAAGGCTCCCCGAGCGCAACCCTCTTCGTAACAATACTCTCTGTGCTCGAATTTCGTAAAACCTTGCCACACAAGGACTTACAAAGTTCGAGAGCCGTTCGGTCTGTTTTCTCACGAAGAGGTACGAACATTGAGTTAACAGTGCGATAAAGTTTAATCGAGAATTACTTCCACATCAACAGGAAACAAAGCTAGTTACGCAAAACTAAGCCCTCCAAATCCGTGTTCCACAATCAGCGACTTTTTGCCATAACGCTCGGCCCGCAATCTCGCTCTCTCGTGTGATTCATGTAAAGAGAGTGTCAGCGAACCTTCGCTTGCCTCCCCTCCAAACAACACAAGCTAAAAAAGTGGCATGTCATTAGCGAATCGCGAAAAGAGGATTACCAAACGAGCGACGAACTCGATGGATGTCTGTTAGTCCGTCAAAAGTGAAAATCGTGTGAGAACCAACTCACAAAACCATAGAAAGCCCCCAACAGATTGCAAATTTGTACCGAGGTGAGTCCAAGCTCATTGATGGTGCGAAACGTACAACCAAGAAAAATCGTGCCGTTTCATCAAATTGTCTATTAGCGCCGATTTCGCGAACGCATTTTTCCAGAATGTCCTGCAGCGCCGGCCGTTTACGAATTTTGCGATCCGAATGTTTTACTATTGCTCTAAAAGTCTTCTGTTCATGCGTATGAGATGCGAATGATGTCTCAAATCACTTCGCATCATCCAGTTCCAGAACGACCCGAAGTCCGTTGGAAAGCCGATCCAAATTGGGAAGCATTCCATCCCTTGACGCGCATGTCAATTCTTCCACATGGCTTCCCCAACACCCATTTCGCAATACCTTGTCCTCACCTGTCGCGGGTCCCTTCGGGTCAACTTTATCTTCGCCATCAAACTCCTCAAACCAGTCCGAGCACCACTCTGCCGCATTGCCATGGAAATCGTAAAGACCCCAATTATTTGGCTTCAGTTTTCCAACAGGTTGTGATTTATTGCCCGAATTATCCTCAAACCACGCGTATTCGTGCAACTTGCCGCCATCATCGCCGAAACAGAAAACCGATTCACTTCCGGCTCGGCAGCAATACTCCCATTCCGCTTCCGTTGGCAATCTATATCGATGACCGGCTGCCTTTTCTGAGGGCAAATCCGACAGAAGCGAACAAAACTCGTTCGCTGCAAACCAAGAAATGCCCAAGACAGGACAATCATCGCTTAAACCCTGGTTCTCATCGATAAACATGTCGAGCGGAGCATCTTTTACAACCTGCTTATACTGGCCTTTCGTTACAAGAAACTGAGCCATGAAGAATGACTTGGTCAGTGTAACCCGATGGCGTTGGGCTAATGGCGTATCGTAGGGATCATCTTCTGGTGCCCCCATATAGAAAGTGCCTGGTTGAATTTTGAGAAAAATCATTCCTACAGAATTCGTTTTTTTTTCGAGCATTGCTCCTCCGACAAAACTAAAAAATCGAATGTTAATCAAAAAAAGAAAAAAACTGACTAATTGTCGCCGCAACACGAGAAAGCTCCATAGAACCTTAGCAGCTCATAACTTACCAAAACCGGTAACCTCCCCCAACCTCCAGAACGAAATATATGCGGTCATTAAACATTACTTGGCACACAATTTCGACCTTTCTAATAAGACTTGATCGACCGATTCGGATTCCGATAAATCAGCATCGGAACCATTGCCACTACTAACATCCACAAATGTTTCCCCTAAAACTCGCAGACTGTCCAATCACAGTAATGAGCCAAAACACTGTTCAATAATCTGCACACGGTGCCCAATAAATGCCTGTGCGAGAACAAGATCACGCGGTCCTGCCTCTCTCATTCATTTCATCTAAAAAATCAAAGAATCCCTCATCATCGTAATAGTGAACCCCATCTCCATCTATCCAGCCAACAGGCGATTTACGATCAAATAAACCATCTCGCCATATTGTTATTCGTTTCCGCTCGGTACCCTCCCTGAAATACCACGGCACACCACCGAGTGTAACTATCCTCCCTTGTGTCCTATAGTATAGATCCCAGTGATCTAAATATTCCTGATACGTAATGCTCTCAACTGCGATTATGGATGAACGATCAGGTGATAGGTACAAAAGCTGATACTCTACTCTTGGAACGTACGTGCCATCTCCTGTCAAAGCGTAGTGAAGAGGCCTATTATTGTAGAATTCACTCCATGTTCGAACCTTCGAATGTACAACATACTCTCCACTCACTTGATCGCCAAAAATAAATGGACCTTCCTCTATCTCCAGCACGCCGCCGTTCTGACCCATCATTATTATGTCAAAAGCGAGAAATACGGCTCCAGCGCGTCCCTGTGCCTTCAGTGCTTTTCCGAGAGCATTCCCAATAGCCCTGAACGGTGCTGCAGGACCTCTGTGTGAAATCCGTTCATGAAACTCTGTCTTTACCAACTCAAGCTCTGTACTTCCTTTTGGGCCAACATGATTCCATGTGTAATCTAGCGGCTGTTTCCAATCCGGGTCAACCTGTCTCATCTTCGCATTTGCGCGGTCGAAATCCCCTTTTGATCCATCGATAAAGTCAACTTTCACGGTGAACCGAGCTGGATCGCCCTGGTAATACCATTCACGCGGCAATCCGTTTACGGCAATATTGCCGTCAGCTCCAAAGATCACCGTCTTCCCATTCAGACCCAATAACTTGTTGATTCTGCCCTCGTCAAATGTAAACCTTATGAACCCGTCACTTCCACGCGTATAAACACCTCGGCTAGGCGAGGGCCCAACGCGAAAAGGCTTGGTCTTTAGTTGTTCCGATGTATAACCGGGCTTTGATGGTGCATCGATATCTGGTCGTGCAGGTAAGTTACTTTGGTCACTTGCGGCCGGTCGCCCACTTTCCTGCCCGCTATTTGTTCCCTCTTCGAAGTTGGCTCTTCCCCTTCCAGGTCTCTCTCCAGCAATTTCGTCACCGTTCTCTCCAAAACCACGTACCGGCACATACCCAGTCCCCTCCGGCTTATCCCCCAGCAAATTCCCAACCCCATTTTCCCAGTTAGCATACACATTCGAGGTTGCGACGTTAAAGGTTTCGCGGGATTGGCCTTCGGTGAAGAGCAAGTCGGTGAGCGATTCGCGGCTGGAGAGTTGCCAATCTTCGATCGCATCAAGCATCGCTGCATCATGCGCGGCTTGCGCATTAGCACGGGAGGTCGAGTAAGCCGCTTGACCATTGGCGTCGGTGATGGCTTTCACGGTCCAAGGTGTGGTGCCTAGAGTGGTCGAGCCGCTGAGGGTGTTGGCCCAAGAGGTGTCGCGGGCTGCGTAGTACTGCGCGTCGCGAGTCTTAATCGCGCTGCGGCGCGTGGCCCCTTCGACGCCTGTATCGCCGTTGGATGATGCTGAACCGTACTGTGCATCGAGCGATGCGACCGTTTGATCGTATTCACGCTCAGCGGCAGCGATGTCCGCTTCTTTATTCTTCAATTCGTCCGACAACTTCGTATTCATCGTCGACCGCGCAGTTTGCTCTTGGCTCTTGCGCGAAGCTTCTGCGCTGGTGGTGGTATTGTTATACTCATCATTGGCAGCTTGAACGGCACTGGAATAAGCCGATTCGTTGCCGGTGAGTTGCTTTTGAAGCTCTGCATCGGCCAGCGCAATCTCCTTATCGCGCTCGGCATCCAATAACGTGTCGCCAATAGACTTAGCGATGGTCATCAGCTTGCTGATGTATTCTTCACGTGCCGCCGCCGTGGCAACATCATAATCTTTGATGGATTT
>JBILTA010000585.1:0-3900 GCA_044371785.1 Pirellulaceae bacterium
GCAGCGGACTGCCGTGCTACTTCTGCCGAGCAATCCCGCCACAACACAATCTCTAAACGCGCAGAAAACCAAATCCGCAGAACGAGCGTGTACCATACCCAGGCACGGCAGCGGACTGCCGTGCTACTTCTGCCGAACATCCCGCCACAACACAATCTCTAAGCGAGAAGAAAACCAAATCCCCAGAACGAACTGGTACCAGGCCCAGGCACGGCAGGGGACTGCCGTGCTACCTCGGGACTGCCGTGCTACTTCGGACTGCCGTGCTACTTCCTGCCGTGCTACTTTCTCCCAGTGTATCTTTTCTCGCAACTGTGCTATCCTACTAGTACATCTCTCCTGTTCCCGCGTTTCGCTTTTCACCTTATAAGGTTACGCACCATGAATTCAACTCCTCGAAACTCATCCCATCGTCGCGAATTTCTTAAACATTCTACTCTGGTCGGTGCAGCCGCGATCATAGCCCCGATGATCTGGACCAGTAAAACGCGAGCAGCCAATGAAGATAAGCCCATCGTGGGTACCGGCGCTCATCAATATCGAGTACATCACCAATGCGTAGTGCCTCCACAACCCTTCACTTGGCAAACCACACATAACGTCGCTGTCGACGCCGCCCATAATCTTTATGTCATTCACGAAGGCCGCGAAAATCTAAAGGACCATCCATCCATTTTCGTTTTTGATCCACAAGGCAAATACATCCGCTCCTTTGGACCTCAATTTCAAGGTGGTGGCCACGGACTGGAAGTTCGTAAAGAAGGGAACGAACAGTTCCTTTATGTGACCGCTTATCAACAAGTGAAGAGCTTCGCGAAACTCACTCTCACTGGCGAAACGGTGTGGGAACAACGAGCCCCAATGGCCAGTGGCAAATACGCCAAAGAAGAAGATACCAACCCGCAAAAAATCTGGGGCCGCGATCGCTTTATGCCCACCAACTTCGCCTTCCTTGATGATGGAGGCTTCCTCTTGGCGGACGGTTACGGCGCCTTCCAAATCCATCGCTATGACAAAGATGGAAAATGGCTCAACTGCTTCGGAGGCGCAGGCCCCGGCAAGGGAACCTTCGACACGCCTCACGGCATCTGGATCGATCGACGCACTGGACGCGAACCTCGTATTGTGGTCACCGACCGAGCCCATAATACGCTGCAGTTCTTCGATCTCAATGGCAACTATGTCGAAACACTCGAAGGTTTTGGTTTGCCCGCTAACGTTGATTGCCAAGGCGATCTGTTGCTGGTGCCCGAACTACTGGGCAGTGTCACATTACTCGGTGCCAACAATGAAACCATAGCCCGACTCGGCGATGATAAGCAGAGAATCGTCGATGATAAGGGCTTCAGCATTCGCGGCGATGAATCGAAATGGAACAATGGCAAATTCGTTCATCCACACGATGCATGCTTTGACTCCAATGGCGATATCTATGTCGCCGAATGGGTCCATTCGGGACGCATCACGAAGCTCGAGAAGATTTAGCCCAAGCACAAAGCGCATGGCGCTTGCACGCCGCAACACGACTTAGACCAGAAACGAAAAAGCCCCAGGAACCCACCGGCGGCGGCGACCAACGCACTCGTGTAGGGCCGCTTACGAAGGTTGACCAGTCACCGGTGGGTTCTTGGGGCTTTAAATCGCTTCCCATCTTAATGAGACTTGAGTATCGGGTTAGGTCATTATCGGCGCGGAGTCGCCAAAACGGTTTGTTTTTTTATGATCACAATAAGTGGGGTGGCCGTTTGGCGTATTTCTCACCAAACACCACTAACTGTTTTATGCGGTACTTTCAAACCACAATCATGTCGACTGTTGGGCTGCTCGCTGCGCTCATTTTCTATAACGGCCTCCACCTCTACGGCTGCCTCGACCTCTACACCTGCCCTCCGACACGCAATGCCGTGCCGCTTGGAAACACCTACCCCTCGTATGGTAACACCATGTCAATGGGCCTCAGTGAATTCAGTCAGGCTGAGGACGTACTACACTCCTCCGTTCGAAGCACCGTGCGAGGACACTACATTTCGTGTCAAACTCCATCTGTACCACAAGAGGAGCTAACGACGCTGAGTGCAGAACTAACGCAACTCAAAAAAGACCGCCCCAAAAACTCCAGCGATTTTCAAAAGCAGCAACTCGCCATCCAACGGATTGCGGCTCAAGCGATGAAGATAATCTCTGAACGCCAAAGCGAGCCGTATTTGCAATTCGAACGAGATTGGTTGCTGAGTTCAGCTCTATTGATCAACAAATCGTATCCAAGGAACGAGCCTACTCCCCAGAACGAAATCCTTTCAGTTGAGGAAATTCTCAAGAACTGGAGCGACTATGCCCAACGTCGCCAAATGCTTGATTTGTCAGATCTTCGCCTGATGAGCATGATGGCCAAGAACTTTGAAGCCAACTGCGAGGCATCCACCGCCGCCCGTAGCTATGAACTATTCCTGAATACCATCGTGGGTACAAAAAGCAACAACACCAGAGCAGGGATTCAAATTAAGGGCGACTCTGAGGGGAGTTACAAGCAACTAGAGGTGATCTTCGCAGGCGCCATTCGCCGCCTGAAGTTAGTTGGCACACCCATGACTTTAGAGGGTAAAACCTTTGAGGGGATGGACTTCAATCTTGAGTCATATCATGGCAAAGTTGTTTTGGTCGACTACTGGGCGACTTGGTGCGGCCCCTGCGTTGCCGAATATCCACAGATCCGAGATCTATGGGAAAAGTACCATGAAACAGGCTTCGAAGTCGTTGGGGTGAGCATGGACGCTGATCGCGAGAGCCTGGCTAAGTACATCCAAGAAAAAGCCGTTCCTTGGGTCGTTCTCAATGACGAGAAACAGGAAGGTAAACATCCTTCCACAGAATACTACAGCATTCAAACGGTACCCGCCATGTTCTTGATCGGCCGAGATGGAAAAGTTATCTCGACGCAAATCGAAGTTCCCAAATTGGAACCGCTCCTCCAAAACGCTCTTAAACTACCTTAACCCTTGCGTAATCGCTGGACAAATTTTTCCAAATCGGGCGGCAACTCACAATCGAATTGCATTCTCTTTCCAGCTACAGGATGCTCTAACTCCAACGAACAAGCATGTAGGGCCAAGCGAGGAGCGCCGGATCGATCTTGGGTTGTCGAGCCATCACGATTTTTGTGATACGTTGGATCACCGCACAACATGCATCCCATTTCGGAAAGATGAATGCGGATCTGATGGGTTCTCCCGGTCTCTAAGCGACATTCGACCAAGCTATAAACGCGTCCGTCGCTCAGCTTAAAAGTTTCGAGCGGTCGGATATGTGTGACAGCTCGTTCAGCTTCATCACTTTTTTCGCCCGATCCGCGCAACCCATCACCGCGATCACGTACCAAGTAGTTTTCAATGGTCTGCGCCTGCGGAGCACCATGAACGACCGCATGATAAAGCCGTTCGATCGTGTGTTTCTTAAATTGTCGTATTAAATGTGTTTCCGCAGTAGGCTGTAAGGCGAAGACCATCACGCCGCTGGTATCTCGATCGAGTCGATGGACGGCTCGGACTTTTGGCAGTGGCAAGCGAAACGATTTATTGGCGGTACGCGCATCACGTCCTTTTAGGCCCAACTTGCGAGCGTCCGGACGTTTGGCCCATAAGATGACACGCGGCAGCAACTCATCGAGAGTGGGCTGAAGGTTCTTGCGTTTCGCATTCCACTGTTTCTCTTCCGCATGTCGCAGAGTGGTCATTAAGGCAGGCTTAACAACAACAGCGATGTAGTTATCAAGATAAAGGATTCGGATGTCTTCGGCTTGAGGTGGAGGAGTGCGAGCATGAGCGTAGCAATGTACCACTTCGCCGAGCTTGAGACGCCGCGCTTCATCCAGACAAGTGGCACCATTCACGCCAATCCGCCGTG
>JBILTA010000586.1:0-3898 GCA_044371785.1 Pirellulaceae bacterium
ATTGGCGTTCCCCTGGGAAGGGTTGAAATTGCTCAATTACGGGAAGCCACGCGCTTTACCGCCGAAACCAGATGACCAATGGCGAATCGATTTTTCACGATTCAATCAGTATAAAGTGGAACCACCAAAAGCGGATTCCGGTGGCTGGGCGTTGAGTCATCATGGGATTTGGGATTCTCATATTCCGGAGTATTTCCCATACGTGACGTTCCGCAAGCCCTAGCGTGCCGCATGAGGTTTATTTTACTTCTTTTGGGGGTGTCTGGGTGGGGCGATTTTGGTGGGTTCAGACCGGAAAATGGGAGAAGTAGCATGCATTTTCACGCCAAAGTAGATATGATAAGGGCGGTTTAACTACCAGCCGACGGTGTGGCACGCACTCTCCATCGATCCTCCGCTTACCCTCTCCAGCCGATTTCGCTTCCCCCTTCTGACGCAGCACAAACCGGGTTCAGCTTTGTGCGAAAGCTCATTTTGCTTCGTCTTGGGTGTGACAAGCTTTCTCGGACTTCTAGGCAGGTTGGCGCTAACGATAATTGTGTATTCACTGGGCGGACCTATTAACAACAAGCGTTGCAGTTTGAATTGCATTGAAAGGACCAAACATGGCAAAATCAACACGTCGTGGTTTTATGCAAACCACATCGATGGCAGGCTTCGGCTATTTTGTGGCTGCAGGCAGCCGGCCGGCGGTTAGCAACTCGGCTCTCGAAACTTTGAATGTCGCCTCGATTGGCGTCGGTGGCAAAGGGGGGAGTGACTCCGATAACGCTGCCCTGTTCGGTCGTGTCGTTGCAATCTGCGATGTCGATCGAAAGACTCTTGAGAACAAGGGCAATTCGGACAAGTTTAAGGAAGCAGAACGCTTCACCGATTATCGCGAGTTGTTCGCGAAACATGGCAAGAACATTGATATCTGCACGGTCAGCACGCCTGATCATATGCATGCTCCCGTAACTTTGGACGCGATGCGATTAGGCATCAGCTGCTACACGCAAAAGCCGTTAACTCGCACCATCTACGAAGCACGTTTGTTGGCTAATGTTGCCAAGGAAACAGGCGTTAGTACTCAGATGGGCAATCAGGGAACGGCCCTTGATTCTTCACGCGAAGCCATTGCCCAAATCCAATCGGGCGTGCTGGGTACCTTGAAGGAAGTTTATGCTTGGTCGAACCGACCTGTTTGGGCACAAGGCCCAGGTCGTCGTATGGATCTTAAAAAATTCGAAGAACAAGCCATTGCTGAAATCAAGAAAGATGAACCTGACGCAACTCCAGAAGAGGTTGCCGAGTTGGTTAAGAAGCTGTTGGCTAAGAAGAAAGATGAAATTGGCCGAGCACTTGAAACGGTGGATTGGAAGAGCTGGATCGGAGTAGCTCCTTCTCGTGAATTTTGGCCTGGTCTTTACCATTCCTTCCAGCATCGCGGTTGGTGGGATTTTGGAACAGGCGCGTTAGGCGATATGGCTTGCCATCAATTGACCGTCCCATTCGCATCTTGCGGTTTGCGTGACCCCATCTCTGTGGTTGCTAAATCGACAGGCCATGATTTCGACAGCTTCCCAGCAAGCTCGATCATCAAGTTCGAATTCCCAGAGACTTCCGAACGTCCTGCGATTCCATTCTGGTGGTACGATCGTCGTGGCAACAAGCCACCAATGGAAGTCTTTAGCAAGTGGGGAATTGATAAAGTTTCCGATAGCGGCGTTTTGGTCGTTGGCGAAAAGGGTGCGTTTTACAGCTCTGACGACTACTGCGGTGTTTACGAACTTCGCGGTGTGGAAAAAGTCAAAGTCGATTACGAACGTGCTGAAGACAAAGGCAAGGGTAACGACGTTAACAACATGTGGGAACTCTTCCGTGCGAAGATCGACGGCGATCCTATGATTGCGAAGTCCAACTTCATCAATCGTGCTGGTCCTTTGACCGAAACGATTTTGCTCGGTAACTTGGCCGTTTGGGCTGCTGCTAAGGGTGGCGATAACGGTGAAATGGGCGAGTGGGGCGAGAAGGTTGAATGGGATGCCAAGAATCTGAAGGTGACCAATCTTGATTCGCTCAAGACGCCTCGCGTTGCTGATCTCATCAAGCCAAAGTATCCTGAAGGATATCGCTTGGACTAGTCCCGGCGAAACTTGATGTAACAATAGTTAGATAACTAAAGCTTCCAGCACAATTTTCACAGTTGTGCTGGAAGTTTTTTTGATGAACTCCCATTGCGAGTCCGCCTCGCATGTTGAAAAGGTAATTGAATATGAAATGCCAATTGAGTTTGCGTTCGTGGTTGGGTCGATCTTTGGTGATGCTCGGTTGCAGCGTAGGCTGGGTTGGTTGGACGACCGTTGCTACCTTTGCCCAAGAAGCTACAGCGTCCAGTAGTTCAGCTCCTTCGGCTGATGCCAAAGATGTTGCAGCCGCTCAGGCTCGCCTCAAAGAACTTGGCAGCAACGCCAAAGTGACCGTTGCGGATGGGAAGCTTACCGAGATCGTCATTCAAGATGGTGCGTCGATCACCGCTGATGATGTGGCTATGTTCGGCAAGTTGAAAGACTTGACCAAACTACAGATTTTCAATTGCCGAGGATTTAACGATGAGATGGTTGCGAGTCTTACCGGACTTACTCAACTCAATACCCTGGCGGTCACCAATTCTGTTATCACCGACGCAGCCGTTCAAAGTATCGTTCAAGCGTTTCCTAATCTGATTGATCTGGATCTCTCGTCCAATACCAACATGTCGAGCAGCGTGATGCGAGCTATCGCGACCTTGACCAAATTGCAGCGGCTTACACTCTTGCAAAATCGCTTTAACGATATCAGCACTCGAAGACTGTCCAAGCTCGAAGAACTGCGAGCTCTCGATTTGCGTGGGAATATGGAAGCGGGCGATATGACGCTGGAAGTTATCGGCGAGTTACCAAAACTCACGGCATTAAAACATCGCAGTACAGCGGTTTCGGATTTCGGTCTCGAACAACTTTGCAAAAGCAAAACTCTCAATTCCCTGCTCTTGCAAGATTTCGCTATTTCGAGTGATTCGGGCAAACATCTGGCAAGTTTGGAAAAACTAAACTCGCTGGAAATTTTCCGTTGCCAAGGTTTTGGTACGGACGGGGTTCTGGCACTCAAGGGCCTGAAGTTGAATCGACTAACTCTGCGCGATTTGCCCAACGTGAGCGATCCAGCCCTGGAAGTTCTTGGCGATTTACCTGCGTTAAAAAGATTGTATCTGCATGAAATCGCTTCGATATCGGATGAAGGGTTGAAGAATCTAGAGTCGGCGAAGTCCTTGGAATTACTCGACATTTGGAGTGTTCCCAAGATGACGGATGCAACTGTTGAAGTGATTGCCAAGTTGCCGAATCTCAAAGAGCTTTCAATCCGAGAGACTGGGGTAACGGAAGCGAGCGTTGAGAAAATTTTGGCGATGCCGAAACTTCAATCGCTCACCTTTAAGAACAACGGCAATCTGTCGGAAGCGAATATCGCTAAGTTGAAAGCCAAAAAATGGACCAAGCTTGATCTAGGTGGTGGTGCGGCAGATCCTGCACCATAAAGCTGATATCTGGTAGCAATGAGTAAGGATAACGCTTCGGCGCTGCGCGAGAGCTGTAGAGTTGAGAGAGGAAAGCAGTAAGCTGCTCCCGAATGACAACGTTATGGCGGAGCGTTTGAGCCGAAGCCTAATCTGGAGCGGAATCTGGAGCCGTAGCGTAGCGAAGTTTATGGGGCGCTGCGCGAGAGCATGCTTAAGCCGAATTAACGGAATAACCGTTAATCTTTACCATGTTCAATCGTCGAAGAGTGATAAGACGGTTTGACTGGGTGAAGAGGGTTTCTGCAATGCGACAACCGGCTTTGTTTGCTAGCATTTTTGCGTTGGCATTTTTCGCCTCCA
>JBILTA010000587.1:0-3892 GCA_044371785.1 Pirellulaceae bacterium
CGACACAACGCTTAGGAACTCAGCGAGATCCTTCATCATTGCGTTTTATGGCCGCCTGTATGATGAAGATGGATCCGACAGTCGTTGAACCTGTTGTCGCAAAGCGTTGGCTAAAAGACTGGAACTGGGAGGAGTTTGCAGCGCAAGTGCGGCAGCCCACTTTGATTCTGAGAGCCGATGAAAAGGCCGGGGGAATGTTGACCGAACACGATTGCAACCGGCTTTGTTCATTGTTGGAGGACCCTGTGCCAGTATTGTTTGCGAATTCAGGGCACAATTTGCATTGGTTGCGAAGTGTAGATCTTTGCAACTGCTTGCATACGTTTCTGGATTCATGAACGTCCATCGCGTATAACGAGTAAACTAATAAGTGCGTTCCCAACGCCATTTGAATTGAATCGCACACTGCTGAGAACCTCGCTCAGTTCCCCGCCTCTCCCCTGCTCTGCTCTCATTCACTCTTATCGAAAGTTCATTGCTATGAAGAATGCAACCGGTACGCTTCGTATTTTCAATGGTACCTTGATCGTCGGCAATGAAACGCCCCCAATTGTTGATGGATGCCTGATTGCAGAAAATGGCATCATTCAATACGCGGGAGCCGCTGATCGAGCTCCACAGCTTGACGATCGCAAACCAGAAGAAATTCACTCGATTGATGCGGCTGGAGGTACCATTATGCCAGGGTTGGTCGAAGCCCATTTTCATCCAACCTATTTCAATGTAGCCGCATTGGAAGATCTAGATATCAAGTACCCCGTCGAATATGTGACGTTGTTGGCAGCAGCCAATGCGAAGCTGGCTTTGGAATGCGGTTACACTTCAGCGCGAAGCGGAGGTAGTTTGTTCAATATTGATGTTTGGTTGAAGAAGGCAATCGAAAATGATATCGCGATGGGGCCGAGGCTAGTGGCAAGCGGCCGGGAAATCTGTGGCGTAGGTGGATTAATGGATTGGAATCCGGACTATCGAAAGATTGGCATGGAAGGTTTGGTGCTACTCATCAATGGTCCCGATGAAGCGCGAGCTGCCGTTCGTAAATTGGTAAAGGATGGAGTGGAATGGGTAAAGACGTATCCAACTGGAGATGCGGCTGCGCCAGACGTCAATGACCATCATACGTTATGTATGACTTTTGACGAGATGCACGCGGTTGTGGCCACCGCCCACAACCATGGCTTGAAGGTGACCGGACATTGCCGTGCTACCGAGGGAATAAAAAATGCGTTGCGAGCGGGCTACGATGCGATAGAACATGGAACGTTTATGGATCAAGAAGCATTGGATCTCTTGCTGGCGAGAAACGTACCAGTTGTGCCCGCCCTGTATTTCGAGTTGATGAGTGTAGAGCGAGGGCCAGAGTTCGGTTTGCCACCCAAGGTGATCGAAGGTCATCAGGAAACATTGGACGGCGGAGCTGAAAGTGCGCGAATGATCTTGAAGGCGGGTGGAAGGCTTGGGATGGGGGGCGATTATGGTTTTGCCTGGAATCCACATGGCGACTATGCGAAAGAGCTATCCTTCTTTGTCAATTATGTCGGATTCACGCCGATGGAAACGATTCGCTGCGCTACCAGGACGGGCGCGGAAATCATGGGAAGAGAGGAAGAGATTGGAACTCTTGAAGTTGGGAAGTTGGCGGATGTTTTGGTGGTCGATGGTGATGTGCTTGGCGATATACGTGTGCTGGAAGATCGAAAGCGTTTTGTAGCCGTCTTGCAGGGGGGAATCGTCAAAGCGGGGCGTATGGCTCAGCCTAGATGATGTGCAGGGAGCGCGCTTTAGTGTGCGTGTGCGGCAAGAAGGCTCATTTGAACGGGGTTCTGGTTACGCACACTGAATAAAAATCGCTGAATTTCTTTAGGATTTTATGATTATCGAGCTAAGCCGCTCATTTCTTACTCGATGGCACGCGAGATGCATTACTGGGTTACTGTCATGTCAGCGAGGCTGACATCCATGTTGGATTCGAGAGTAACTCTCCTGTTTGGATCTCATCCGAGGAAAGAATAATCATGATTCGCGAGAAGAGCGGCGATATTTTGCAGACTGAATGTTTGGCGATTGCTCATGGGGTTGCGCCAAATGATGATTTTCACTCAGGCTTGGCTTTGCAGTTGCGTGAGCAATGGCCTGCGATGTACAAAGATTTTCGGCATTTTTGCCATGATCGGCACCCCAAGGAAGGCGAATTGTGGATGTGGTCGGGGGTCGGTGGTCATCGAGTGATTTGCTTGTTTACTCAAGAAGCTGCGTATGGACATGGCAAATCGCCCGGCAAAGCGCATTTAGAGCATGTTGGCCATTCATTGAAAGCGCTGCGTCACTTGATTGAAAAAGAGAAGTTGGAGAGCGTGGCTCTACCGCGACTTGCAACGGGTGTGGGTGGTTTGGAATGGGATGATGTTTATCCCTTGGTCAAGCAGCATCTCGGCGATGTGGATGCGACGATTGAAGTCTACACCGTTTACAAAAAAGAACCTGCTCGAACTTAGTTCGGGTGAAGATCGCTTGAAAAGTACGGTGATCGAGTCCCACAGTGGGTTTGTTCCCTAGCGCAAACTACAAAAGAAAGGGTGTTGAGTGGAAAGCTCAACACCCTTTTGGGTTTTCTGGGAGGAAACGTAACGGTTTCTAGTTCGGCAGTAATTCGGAAAGTCGAGTCAATTCGCTTTCGAGATTTGTGCCGGAGTAGAACGCAAAGAGTCCCTGGATTTCGCGGGATTCGCCAGGCGGGCAATCGGGAAATTGGGGGTCCGCGTGCAGGCAAGGGCAAGGTGGATTGCCCCAAGCACGTTGGATCGGTTGCCAAGCCCAGATGGCCCACTTCGACTTATCGGCGGAATGGCAAGCCGCAAATGGCGGTCGAAAAATCTTGTTGTCGTTGGTCTGTTCTTGAAAGCCGTTGAGGGCTTTGAGCATGCCGCACATTTGCACGCGCAAATCGCTCAAAGGGGCATTAGTGCCATTGAAAAGAACCATGTTAAATTTTACATGATCATTGAGTGCTTTCACGTTTACATCAAAGCGTATGCCATTGGGAAGTGTGCGAGAGATTTGAAGATTGTTGTCGTCGATGCGTTTCCATTCCAGTGGCAGAAGCTGAATGCCTTGTTGTGACCAAACGGTTGGAATATGGGTATGGGCCAGGTAGGTGAGCCCCAAATTCGACCAAATTGCTTCTGGTACATCGAGGACGATATAGCTTTTAGAATCCCAGGGAGCAAAGACGCTTATTTTGGTTTCTCGCTGAGGGTTAAGTGCTCCATCGAGAAATCCGATGCGAGGGTGACGGCCGCCTGGATAGGGAGCGATTCTAACGTGATCGGTTGGTTGTTCAGCGGGGAGCGACTTGATCGAAAGTCGTTCGCTTTCCGATCCGATTCTCTCAGGTGAAATCCCCAGTACGCTGGCAGCTTCTTCGACCGAATATTGGTGATCGACAAGCATGTTCTTAAGCCAATATTTTAGTTCTTCATCATGAAGGGCGGCGCGAGCCTGGCGAACGATTTCGATTCGTGCCGACGCAGGTGATGTTGGCAATAAGTCGTTTTTGTAGGCGGCTTGTACGGCCCCGATCGTGCGTTCCACTTTGCCTTCAAAGCAGATTTCATCGTTCCAAGTGACCTTAATGGGTTGGTTTAGGTCAAGCAGTTCATCACTGAGATGGAGGGTTAGCATGTCTAAGTCGCTCCCCTGAAGGCGAATTTCTTGACCAACGACTTCCGCATTGATAAGAGTGCCTCCTTTGGCGCGATCAGGAGCGACTTCGAGCCAATAGAATTTTGTATGAGTTACATCGTCCTGTTTCCAGACGATTTTTTTGGGCCAGCGTTGGCGAGTGAATTGTGCCATCCATGGTACACCTTCTGCATCTTCGCGATCCATCCAA
>JBILTA010000588.1:0-3887 GCA_044371785.1 Pirellulaceae bacterium
ACTGGCCCGGTTGGGGGCAGTATTTTGGGAAAACATCTCGATTTCACGCCGCGTCTTGACCTGGCAGAGAAATTGGCCGGTAAAGGGCTCGTCCATGCAGCCACCGATGTGAGCGACGGTCTTGCATTGGACCTGCATCATTTGGGCACCGACAGCCGCATGGGTGTCATCGTCGACCTGGAAAAAATACCGATCAGCGAAGCCGCTCAAAAACTAGCCCAATCGACTGGAAAAACGCCACTCCAACATGCTTTGGGGGATGGAGAGGACTTCGAATTGCTGCTTGCAGTCCCTCCCAGCAGTGTCCCTTCACTGCAATCTTTGGGACTTTGGGATAATTTTTTTGTCGTCGGCGAATTTACACAACGGACGGGACTTTGGTCCAGAATAGGCCAAAAACTCCAGCAACTTCCCCCTATCGGGTACTCACACGGATGAACGGGCGAGCAAAAATCGGCTGGTTCGGAAGATTCGTTAATTTGTACGCATACTTTGAAGTCGAAATAATCGATATAAAATAAACTAGCGTCGTGCCCCGTGTATTGGTACCGGGCTCCTTTGGAGCCAGCCCGGTCTTCACTAGATTACTAATCATTCAGTCATGCAATCTGATCTGACCCAAGGCTGGACCTGCGTTTTGAAGTCTCTGAGTGACACTGCTCGCTTGGCTAAACTTCTGGTAAAGCAACTCCCAATCCCCGTGACCATCGGTGTCAAAGGGACGCTGGGGGCTGGAAAAACGCAGTTGGTAAGATACTTTGTGGAATCGTTAGGTGGTTCTTCCAACTGGGTTACCAGCCCCACCTACGTTATGGTCCAAACCTATCCGACCACCCCCGAAGTGCACCATCTCGATGCCTATCGCTTAAAAGACATCCAAGAGTTTCATGATTTAGGCGTAGATGAGTTGATGCAGCAACCCGCCTATACTTGGATCGAGTGGTCGGATAAAGTGACATCCGCGCTACCAGAAGATTATTTGGAAATCGAAATGTCGCCTCAACCCGATGGCAGCCGTTTGGTTACCCTGAAGAGTATCGGCCCCGAATATGCTTTCTGCATTTCACAAATCGCAGCGAAGTGGGGTGCGTAACTTTTCAACGAGTAGATTTCTGACTCGCTCTACGATACGATTCCAACTCAAGACATTAAAGTAAATCAAACCGCAGCGTCATAAATCCTGCGCTTTAATTGCCCGCAAAGGACTTTTCGTTATCAGTACCGACTCCAACAATCCTTCTTACATTGTTCGATGCGGTGTAATGCGTACCTTGCACGTGATGCAAGCTCGGCGTACGTATCAGCGTGGACAGACTGTTATCGCACGAACTCCACGCGGCTTGGAAGTTGGTGAAGTACTCACCGAAGCCTCTCCAGCCGCCGTCGATTCTCTCCAAGATCCAGCTGGCGGCTCGATACAACGTGCAGTAACACCTGAAGACCAAGTGGAAATCAAACGGCTAACTCAAACAGCCCGCAATGAATTCACTCGATGCCAAGAAGTGGTCCGCGAGATGAACCTCGAAATGGATCTGATCGATCTGGAACACATTTACGGTAGCGAACGGATCGTTGTGTATTACCTTGCCGAACAACGTATCGATTTCCGAGAATTGGTCAAACGCTTGGCAGCCGACTTTCAAACACGTATTGAAATGCGACAAATTGGTGTCCGTGATGAAGCCAAGCTGTTGGCGGATTACGGTGATTGCGGTAAACCAGTCTGCTGCAATACTCATCTACACCAAATGCCACCCGTGTCGATGAAAATGGCCAAGATGCAAAAGGCCACACTCGACCCCAATAAGATTTCCGGACGCTGCGGTCGCTTGAAGTGCTGCTTGCGGTATGAGTATGATACCTATGAAGAGCTACGAGTTCAGTTGCCTCCCATTGGCAGTGATATCGTTACACACGAAGGTCGTGCCAAAGTCACAGGACATGAAATCTTGGCTCAACAACTGATTGTTCAGACGGAAGATAATCGACGATTGCTTATCCAGGCTCATGAAGTAGTGAGCGTTATCCGTAAATCGTCAAGTCGGCAACGAACGGAATCGAATGAGGATGACGACGCATCAGATGAGCTTTCAGAGTAATTTCTCCTTATCTCGCATCTCTTGTCCTTAAAGACTCAGCAGACTTCAGCAGACTTATTGAGTAGTGGTTCATTATGGCTAGCCCTAACGTCCATCCATTGATTGCTCTCTTGGAACAAGATAAACGTTACAAGTTAGAGGCCTATCAATTCGTGCGCGATGCACTCGACTATGCCCAGACCGTCATTCAAATGCCAACACACGATACGGGCGAAAGCAATCCCAGTGTCGAACGCCACATCACCGGTCAACAACTGTGCGAAGCGATTCGCCTTTACGCCATAGAACAATTCGGCTTTCTTGCCAAAGCTGTTCTCAACTCTTGGGGCGTTCATAGCACCGGTGACTTCGGTGAGATCGTTTACAATTTGATTCGCATCAAACAGATGAAAAAATCAAAGACCGATCGCCGGGAAGACTTCGACGATGTTTATCCCTTCGAGGGAGCCTTCGAACCTGACTTTGCCGTCGAAGATGATGAATGTCCATTCTAAGACGACTCACCGAAATTTACGGCGAGTCGTCAAGTTCTCACATTCAAACATCTTCGAATCAAGCGAACTTTGAAAAGGCCAAGCGATGAATAACCAGCCCTCGCAGTCGAACGCTATCAACAAGCTGGGCTTAATCTGCTTCGCGGGATTGTATCTAGGCTGGATGATCTTCTTGACTTACCTGGCAATCACTTTATCGAGCCAATGAACGGCGATAACCGGCGAGAAAACGCACGACTTCGCGGCTGAAGTCTGGCAAATCATCTGGCTTACGCGAGCTGATGGAGTTGCGATCGACCACCACAGCTGCATCTTCCCAAACAGCTCCAGCATTCACCAAATCATCTTTAATTCCGCGCGAACCGGTTACGGCAACGCCCCTATAAATGCCTGCCGAAATCGGAATCCAACCGCCATGACAAATGGCCGCCACTAACTTCCCCGCCGCAAAGAACTCGCGCGTCAAATTCAGAACGCGTTCATCGCGACGCAGTTTATCGGGCATGAATCCGCCAGGCACAATCAAGCCATCGAAGTCGACCGCTTTCACATCGTCCAAACGTGCATCCGAACGACAAGGATAACCATTTTTGCCTGCATAAACTCGATTCGCTTCTTCGCCAACAACCACACAGACAGCGCCCGCTTCTTCCAAACGCAACTTAGGATACCAAAGCTCAAGGTCTTCGTAGATGTCTCCCACAAACAAGAGAATCTTCAGCCCCTTAAGTGGCAAGTTCTCTAAGCCCATTTCGACAGCATTCATCGACTTGCCCCTTGATATCCCGTTTACTGCAAAAACTATTGATTGAGAGTGCGAGCATAGGCCATCGCATCTTCGGCCAGCTGAATGTACTTGCGATCCCCAGTACCAGCGTAAGCACGTTGATAGGTGATGCTTAGGGCCGAAAAATTGAACGCATCGGTTGGTTCAAGCTCACAAGACTTGACACCATGCTGAATAGCCAATTCATGTTGCCCCGAAAGCGTATATAGGCGAGCCAGCGTCATATGGCTCAACACATGTTGTGGGTCAATCTCCAAAATCTTGCAGAGCACATCAATCGCTTCAACCGTATTGCCACTATCTTTGAGCTTCTCGGCCTCAGCGTACATCGCCACAACATTGGACACAGCTATCCCCTTTCGTAAGATTCTCGAAGAATGAAGGGGGGAAAACTCAAAACGGAGAAAAACCAAAGGCTAACGGCCCAGTGCTCCCCACCCTATTCCGACGGCGTATTGTATCAGGCTGTCTGAATCGTAGAAGGTGCGGAAACCTGCTGCTCCATCG
>JBILTA010000589.1:0-3884 GCA_044371785.1 Pirellulaceae bacterium
GTGTATTGGAGAGTTTACTGTGACGCAGCTTCGATCAGCATCGATACATCGCGAGACGGCCGAGACAAAGATCCGTTTGGAACTGAACATCGATGGTACAGGCAAGGCCGAGATCCGTACCGGTGTCGGCTTTTTGGATCATATGTTAGTGTTGTTCGCAAAACACTCGCAGTTTGATTTGATGGTAGATGCACATGGTGACTTGGAAGTCGACGCGCATCACACCACCGAAGACGTTGGTATTTGCCTTGGTCAAGCGATGCTGAAGGCACTCGGTGACAAGCGTGGGATTCGTCGGTATGGACATATGATATTACCGATGGAAGAGACGCTGGTTACAGTGGCTTGCGATTTGAGCGGTCGATCCTATTTGGTGTTTAATGCGCCGATTCCATCTCAGAAAATCGGCGAGTTTGATAGTGAGCTCGTAGAAGATTTCTGGCAAGCCTTTGCGAACAACGCCTTATGCAACTTCCATGTATTGTTGCATTACGGTCGCAACAGCCACCACATCGCCGAAGCGATCTTCAAAGCGGCAGCCCGTAGCCTTCGACATGCGACAGAATTCGACCCGCGCCAACCTGGCATCCCCAGCAGTAAAGGGACACTGTAATCGCTCGAAAGCTACCCTCATAACTCCTATCACTCCCACTCCTTCCCGTAATCCCATCATTTGCCCAATTACCGAATACCATTCCCGTTTGCCACTAAACCATCCAGTTCGCCGCACAAGTCGAACGCTTTAAGAGCCTCGACGGTTGCGATGTAGGTGGTGTAATGGTAATTACCTCGATACAGCGAATGCATCCACCAACGCCCGCTCACGCGTTGTTCACGCTTCAGCCAAGCGAGGCCTCGCTGAATACGCGGATCCGAGGCTGGGACATCACTTTGCCGCATCAGTACAATGGCTAGTGCAGTCATATACGCATCACTTTCCGGTTTGGCTGCGTCAGGTAAACCCTTGATCAATGTGAGCACCTTAGGGCTCATGACATAGTGCCAGTCTTTAACGTCTGACATGTCGCGAGTACTCCAGCCTCCATCGTCATGTTGTTTTGCTGTCAGGATCGCCATAGCGTCTTCTCGCTCGGTCTGCGAAACGCATTCCGGAAAATAGGTCGCGAGCTGCAGCTTGAGCACCCGATCAAAGTCATTTTTTGGAGGTGCCATCTTCAGCCAATCCTTGAGTTTTCCCACTCGGCTCAGCAGGTTCTCATCCTTGAGATTCGCCAGCCAACCTGGTGCTGTAGTGATCGCCCTAGCTGCCTGCAATGAAAGTTCGAAATCGGTGGTGATATGTGGAATCTCCACTTCACCATGGCTTACGAAAGAACCGTTGGCTGATTGTCGTGTAAACAATTCGCGCAACGATCTGTCGGTGACATCGCTCAATTGCCCGCTAACATTCCGATCCCATTCGGCTAATCCCGCGCTGCGCCACACGCTGAAGAATGCGCTGGGATAATAACTGTGACCATTATCATTCACTTCCTGCACTTCCTCAATTTCTTTCGGAACGGCTTTTGCGAAACTCGCGCGCACTTCCTCGTTAGGTTTTCCGAAATGTTCTGATAACGAGGTAAAGTCCGTGAGATACGGTCCCGTTGTATGACAATTCACACACGCTTGGCCACGCACCCAACTGACAGCTCCAACTTCCAGATATTTCGCTGCGGCCCTAAGCGATTCACTCCCAAACTCTGCAACTCTAGGCTCATCTGCCGAGGGAATGCTGTATTGCGTTTCATCGAGTTCATACTGAAATTTCGGCTTATCCCCATACTGCGCCAGGACAACCGCGTCAGTCACGAAAAGAAAACAAGCCATTAAAAGAGGGCATCCCATCGCCACAAGTCGAGCGAAAACACTTGGTCGAAGTTGGCTGTTTGCAATCATCATTTGAAGCTCGAATCGTAGCAAAAGAGTAGAACTACAGTGGTTTGTAAACGCTTTCTAAACATCTTCATTTTTTGGATTTTCCGTTTTGCGTCTTGAATTTGGTTCGCAGAAAATCCTTTTAGATGAGTCAAGAACACCTAACTTTTGATCGCTACAGATGCCGCAACAATCCCTTAAAACTCGACACCTATACCTCTATTACCTGGCTGTCGGCTAGGACGAAAATACGATCGCGAGAACTGCGATCAATGACCTTCGTACCTGTAAACGTACCGAAAGCTGGCAGGACCAAGCCACGTGAGGTCAACCAAAAGCAGGCCAACTTCTCACGTACCAAAACACTCCCCTTAACACGCCAAGATGGATGAATGTGACCGGCAAGAAAATACTCGTCAGCCTTAGCAATTAAATTACTAGTCTGTCTTGAGCGGGCTTGATTCAAATCGCCATCGGTTTCCTCGGCTATGGGGGGAATATGCAGCAAGCGAAATGGCGCTTCGTAACCACCCTCAACCTCAATCACCAATGGCCAATGCTCGGGCCACTTCTTGGTGTGCCGATCATGATTCCCCTTAATCAATCGCCATTTACATTTCGGAACACGCAAAAAGAACTCGCCGATCTCTGTATGCACCCGCTCGTTCAACGAATCCGCCGCATGAATCAAATCGCCGAGAATGATACACTCCAAAGGTTCGTAAGCTTCAATCAATCTCTGCAAACGACTTAAACTATCGCGACTACTCATCGCAGGCACCGCTAAACCCGCTTGACGGAATGTAGCATCTTTACCTAAATGCAGATCTGCCACAAACAATACTCGTCGCTCAGCCCAATATACTCCCCGCTCAGGCAATAAAGACAGACTCTGACCACCCAGAGTTATATCACAACTTCCCTCCCCTACTCTTTTGATTTGACTGGAATCCTTCGATCGTGACACGGTTTGCCTTGTTGCCGTTAATGTAATGCTGTGGTTTTTACATGCAATATACCAAAAAAGCTGCACTCAAGAGAGTCGTTCGGACAGCAGAGTTTGTCAGAGGTCTACGCTTGCTGCCCCTGACTCCCTTGGCATCTACAGCACTAATTGCTGCTGCATCTTCATGACGCGTTCCGCTAACGTCTCACTGCTCAGTCGCTCGCGCATACGCTCGACTATCAGGGGAAATGCTAACGGCGTAGGCTTTTTCGGTCGCTCAAGCATACATTCCAGCGACTCTAAGCGTTGCATCGTCGACATCAAACGCTTCCACTCCAGCTGCTTCTCTAATGCCTCGCGACGACTCTGCTGCAACAACAATGAATCAGGCTCAAACTCCGCAAACACATCATAAAACATATTGCTCGAAGCCTGCAGATGACGCATCGTTTTACTGCGGCCAGGAAACCCAGAGTGGATCATGCCAGAGACTCGAGCGATCTCGCGAAAATGCCGCTTCGCCATCTCCGTTGAATTCAAACTCTCTGCGATATCACATTCTAATTGCTCCACTGAAAACAACGTAGCAAAACTGACTCCTTCCAAATCGACCGCTTCCACCGACTCTAGCAATAATCCATAGTCATTAATCGCAATCGAAAATGTTATAGGCTTGATTCGACTCAAACGTAGCGCCAGCAATGCCGCTAAACCTTCATGCACTAAGCGACCCTCAAATGGATAAAATAACAACAAGTGCCGCTTCTTGAATTCAAGTTGCTCAATCAGTAACTGCCGCTCAGTCGGCAGTCGACTCCATTTCGCTTGTAAAGTCAGCAATGGCTTCACCGCTTCCATCTCACTTCCTTCGTACTCTCCCCGCGCGGCAGCGGCTATCTCCATGCGCATCGCCGCAGATAACTCACTCGACAACGGCATCCGTCCACCCATCCACCGAGGCACTGCAGTGGGATTACCACGCGCCTTTTTCACATAAGCTGTATTGTCGCGAACTCGCACGAACTCCAACAGCTTACCCGCTAACAAAAATCGATCACCT
>JBILTA010000590.1:0-3879 GCA_044371785.1 Pirellulaceae bacterium
GACGGGAAAGACGAGGGAGAGGTTAGGGGTGAAGATGCGCGGCTTATCTGACCATGCGTTGCGTAGGAAGGGTCTGAAGACCTCTTCCTACGCGGCACAATGAGATTGAGGCGGGAAAGAAGAGGGAGAGGTTATTGGCCCTTGGATTGCGGCCTCGATGCCGATTGCGCTTTCGATGGCCATCTCGACGGGCTGGATTTCTCCCATTCTGACCATTGGTTTGTTTGTTTTTTTGGAACTCCTTAACAACAATTTTCTGGAGCCATGGATCTATGGCCGAAACACGGGCGTTTCGGCTGTTGCCGTCCTAATTGCCGCTTTCTTTTGGATGTGGCTGTGGGGGCCAATTGGCCTATTACTCGCCACTCCCTTAACCGTTTGCATCCTCGTGGTTGGCAAACATGTGCCTGGACTCTCCTTTCTCGATATCTTGCTAGGAAGCGAACCCGTTTTTGAGCCCAAGGAACGCGTCTATCAACGTTTGCTTGCAGGAGATCAGGAGGAGGTTGCGGAGCTATTAGAAGAGTATTTTGAAAAAATGCCGTTGGTCCAGGTTTACGATTCCATACTGATTCCAGCTTTGATTCAAGTTGAAACTCATTGGCAGTTAGGGGACCTTAATGACAATAAGCACAAGTTTATACTTCAATGCTTGAAGGAACTGGTCCAGTATCAAGGTGAAAGCGAAAAACTATCTTCAACCCAAATAGTGGGCAGCTCAGAACTTGCCAATACTGCTGCCGATCGTAGCGAGATGGGAGGGCCTAATCCAAAGTTTTCTATTCTCTGTTTACCTGCCAAAACAGAAGCCGATGAGATCGCCGCATTGATGCTTAAGCAGGTGCTTGGCAATCGTCTTGGAAGGGTTGATGTGTTATCGAGCTCTGTATTGCACAATGAGCTCATTGAAATCATCGAGCGCACTAAACCAGACATGATTTATATCTCAGCGACACCACCGGGAGCGACCATGCATGCCCGTTACCTTTGTAAGCGACTTCGCGAACAAGCTTACACCAAAGAGATCATCGTCGGATTATGGAGCTTACAGAGTGATTTGAGTCGGGCCCAAGAGCGGATTGGCTCGAATGCGACCGTTATCGCTGGTTTAGCGGATGCCGAAGGTAGTGCTCGCCTGATGTCCCAATTGTTACCCTCTGTGAGGAATATCTCCTCCATGCCTAGTTCGTTGTATAGTACCGATGATAAAGAAAGCATGGCCATAAGCCATCAAATTTGAGAGTTCGCAATGGACCTCGATACTGGTGGAATCCGCCACACAGCAAATGGTTAGCGTTTCGATTGGACCGATGTTTGGACTTGAGATAATGTCGAAAAGAGACATCTTATTTCATCAGATTACGGTATCGCTTTACAAATCTGATTCGAACTTGAGCTGAACAAGTTGTCCCGACGTGAATCCAAAACTCTTAAAGTGAGAATCATGATGCAAAACCAACTGAAGAACACCTATCACTGTCAATTGTGCGGTCGCGTATTGCAAACTACGGACGAGTTAGATGCCCCTACCTGCTGTGGTCAGATGATGCACCTTGCCATTGAGGAGTACACCGACTGCACTAGCGTAGATTCGTTTGACCAAGACTCAAACGTTGGCACGACGAATCGCAGCGGTTCGTTAGCTCACCCTTGAGCCACAAACGGCTAAATTCTTAGAGATCAGCAGCAAAAGTCATTGAGATAAGGTTAGTTTAAGAATGAGTAAATTACTACGTGGTGCGGTTGCCGGGGTCGGGGCTTGGAAATTAGGCGGCGGCTGTCTCTCGACCATCATTATCTTTTTGTTGCTATGGTGGTTGTTAGGCGGAATAAGTATTTTTCGCTAAGAGGGTCACTTCATTCCGATGCTTGGGAATCAGCCCCACTGAGCCGTTTCTTCGATACTCCTCAGATAATCGACGGGCAAGCCGTGATGCATTCCACCGCGAAGAATACGCTGTAGATACTCGAAGTCCGGCTTACCTGATTCTGTCAAGCTCTCGGTTTTGGCGACGTATACGACGGCCTCGAATTCCGTGTTTGTTGCATCATAAACCTGCATGAGCTGTCGCTGGTAACCTGCTTCAAAGAGATCGAGTATTTCAAGGGCCCTAAGATTGAGATGGTAGATCACTCCCAGCACCTCTCCCGGTGCGGGAACCACGTTGGCATAGTAACTTCCATTGTTGCCGAGCATACTGAAATTCACTCTATGGTGGGGCAGAGTGGCCACCCGGGACTGAAACCGTGTCGGCAGTTCGTTTTCCTTAAAGAGTTCACCTAAACGGGCACGCATTTGCTCGGGCCAAAGGTTACTGCCGTACGCGAAGTACGATTGGAAAGTGTTGCTTTGAACGACCGTCGATACATCGAGGAGCATGCAGGTTTACTTGTTCCTGTTCCGATTCAGGTTTGCTATCCGATTTCGTCGGTCCAAACTTTGAATTTTGTTAGTTGATTTTGGCCAAAGATTGTGGTGAGTGCCACGTCCGCAGCATCGCGTCCGCGCGCCATCAGAACACGTCCAGTGCGAGGTACATTGTTCCTGGCATCAAATGAATACCATTGACCTCCCAAGAATACTTCGAACCACGCGCTAAAGTCCATGGCAGCTGTATCAGGTGGTACGCCGATGTCGCCGAGGTATCCCGTACAATATCGAGCTGGTATGTTGCAGCAGCGGCATAAGGTTATTGCCAGGTGCATGAAATCGCGGCAGACACCCACTCGTTCACGATAGACTTCTAGAGCCGTTCGAGTCGAACGTGCTTGCATATAATCGAAACGAATATGCTGATGCACGAAATCGCAAATGGCCTGCACTCTTGCCCAGCCTGGAGGTGTTTCCTTAAAAAGCTTCCAGGCAATGTCTTTGAGTTCGCTATCGACCTCGCAATATCGACTCGCAAGCAGAAACAAAAGAACTTCGTTGGGTAATTGCTGAACGGGCCATTGAGGTGCAGATGGCATTTGCAGGTCTGTTAGCCCACAATCCGTCACTTCTGCTTCGTTTCTCAGCGTCATCGGTCCAGCAGGAGCGAGCAGTCGGCCACAGCGATTCCCGTAGGAGTCAATGTATTCGGTTATTGGTACTGACGGCCAAACTTCTAGGCGGTCAGGCTTAAGGGTTGTAGCGGCACGGGAAGGATGCAGATAAAGCATCAGCAGTATGGGAGATTCTTGCGGCAAATCAAAAGCGATTTCAAAACCAACCCGAATTTTCATTTCATGGTGTGCTCGGGAGGATGCGGTAGTAAGCACTCAGTCTAACGTTTTAGGGAGTCGTTGTATACATCATGGTTGATCTTGATGAGTCCTTAAGAGACGCAATACAGCAGCTCTTTCGTGATCCGGTATGGGGAACGTCACATAAAGAAGGGAGATGTATCAGAAATACGGATGACAAAAACGAAAAATCAATTTTCCGACTCTTAAAGTGTTCATTCTTGTTGCCGATATCACGTTAATGATCGCGTTGGAAATCGACTTGGTTTTCTGCGATAGGGAGCAAGTGGCCGCTGAATTTCACTGCCAAAGTCAGGGTGATTTGCTGGTTGAATACATGCAGGAGCGAGGTTCGGGGCCAAACAGCTCTGAGGATCTAGAACCATTTGCGTTGGAAAGCTCTCCAGCTTTCTCCATAAACCGTTCGCTCCTATGAGAGTTCAGGTCAATAGTTCGTGTCGAATTTGATTTTGATCCAAAAAGCGTAAACTTGAGAAGCGAAGGGTCGGATACAAATTCACCGATACAGGGTGTTATAACTAAGTATAGAGAAATCGCTAAGACAACAGAAGATCCATTGGCGTTTTTGAATTTTTAAAGCGCAGAGAAAGAGATAGGGAGATAGAGAGGGGGAGAGTTTAGCCATGGACCTTG
>JBILTA010000591.1:0-3857 GCA_044371785.1 Pirellulaceae bacterium
TTGCGACACGAACCACGCCATTGGTGAATTATACGCCATGGGCCACGCCAAAAGCAAAGTAAATAGATTTCGCCCTCCAGGCATGTCGTTATTCCAATAACCGTTATAACCCCAACAAAAAAACAATGAAAAAGCCCAGCGAACCGAAGAGATTCGCTGGGCTTAATGTTTGTTTGGACTCAGCCCTTTGATTCCAAGCTGGTAGGGCTAAATCTTTAGTGATACGGAGCGGTAGGTCGGCGATTGGGCCCGCCCTAACCGACTCACTTTTTAGTACATGTCATGGTCGCCGCCGTGGCCTTTACCACCCTTATCAGCCTTTGGCTTTTCAGCGATCAAGGCATCGCTGGTGAGCAACAAAGTCGCAACGCTGGCAGCGTTTGCTAAAGCGGTTCGGGTTACCTTCGTTGGGTCGATAACGCCAGCCTTCACAAGATCTTCGTAGGTGTTGGTCAATGCATTGAAGCCGTTATTGCCTTTGCTTTCCAAAACTCGTTCGCAAACGATACCACCATCTAAACCAGCATTGGTCGAGATCATGGTTAATGGAGCACGGCAAGCGCGGAGAACAATGTTGTAACCTACAACTTCGTCGTGGCTCATGCCTTCGCCTGGTTGAACTGCGTTGCTTGCACGTAGCAAAGCGACACCACCACCAGGTAGAATACCTTCTTCAATAGCAGCGCGGGTCGCATGCAAAGCGTCTTCAACGCGTGCTTTCTTTTCCTTCATTTCGCTTTCGGTTGCAGCACCGACGTTGACCTTAGCAACACCACCTGCCAACTTCGCGAGACGCTCTTCTAGCTTTTCGCGATCGTAATCGCTGGTGCTATTTTGGATTTCCCGACGGATCTGGTCGATGCGAGCCTTGATGTCGCTGCTCTTGCCAGCACCTTCAATGATGGTCGTGTTATCTTTGTCGATGATAACCTTCTTCGCTCGACCTAGTTCAGTTAAGCCAACTGATTCCAGTTTGATGCCTAGAGCCTCAAAGATAGCCTGGCCACCGGTCAAGATGGCAATATCTTCCATCATCGCTTTGCGGCGATCACCGTAACCAGGAGCCTTAACGGCGGCGATCTGCAAAGTGCCGCGGAGGCGGTTGATCACCAAAGTTGCCAATGCTTCGCCATCGACTTCTTCTGCGATGATCAACAAAGGTTTGCCTTGTTGAACCACTTGCTCCAAGCATGGAACCAAGTCTTTGATGTTCGAGATCTTCTTCTCGTAAACCAAAATATATGGGTCATTGAGAACGGCTTGCATGGTGCCGCTGTCGGTTACAAAGTAAGGCGAAAGGTAACCGCGATCGAACTGCATACCCTCAACCCACTCTAGGCTGGTTTGCAAGCTCTTACCTTCGTCAACGGTTACTACCCCGTCTTTGCCAACTTTTTCCATCGCATCGGCCAAAAGATTGCCGATTTCACGATCATTGTTAGCTGCGATTGTGGCAACATTGGCCATTTCGCTCTTGTCTTTGATTTTGATCGACATCTTGTGAAGCTTTTCGGCGATGTCCGAAACAGCCTTTTCGATACCCGCCTTCATCTGGATCGGGTTAACACCTGCAACAACCGCCTTGAGGCCTTCGTTGAAAATAGCTTCAGCCATCACGGTCGCAGTGGTAGTTCCGTCACCTGCAACATCGCTCGTTTTGCTGGCGACTTCGCGAACCATCTTGGCACCCATGTTTTCGTATGGGTCTTCCAAGTCGATTTCTTTAGCTACGGTAACGCCGTCTTTGGTAACTGTTGGGCTGCCGAAACTCTTCTGAAGAATTACGTTTCGGCCTTTAGGACCCAAGGTCACTTTAACCGCACGTGCCAACTTCGAAACGCCACGGCGAATCGCTTCGCGGGCTTCCTGATCAAATGCAATAATCTTTGCCATATTACTCTCTCAACTCCTGATATCGTTTCGTAATTTGTGGTTCGAAAGTGGGCTTATTCAATCACAGCCAAAACTTCGTTTTCGCCCATCAAAATGAACTCGTCGTCACCGATCGAGATGTTTTCGCCAGCATAGGTGGTGAACAACACGCGGTCGCCTGGCTTGACTTGCATGGCGGATCTTGCGCCGCTCTCCAGCAGTCGACCATTGCCAACTGCAATCACTTCGCCACGGGTTGGCTTATCTTTGGCGCTGTCTGGCAAAACGATACCGCCAGCGGTTCGCCCTTCCGACTCTTGTCGTCGCACTACGATTCGATCACCCAATGGTTGCAACTTCAACTTGCTCTTGTCCTTTGATTTGGTCGCCGTCGCCATCAGCGGCACTCCTCCGGTATGCATTGAAAACGAAATAGTTAACAACCCAGCCGCAGCACCTTTTCATGGGATATGCACTTCACCGGGTCTTTATCGATTTGAAATTCCCAGACTGAGTTCGCCATTTAGGCACTCGGCTATGGGTGTCGCCCGGTAGTGCAATTCCTGTGCCAAACGCTTCAGACGGTTGCGCTTACTCCATAAACCTGGAATAAGGCTAGGAAATTGCGGCGATTGCTCTAAGGGCACTGACGCCAAAGTCGCCTAAAGTACCCTTACTAGGTGGGGGTGTTTGGGCGATGCTGCCAATATGACAGCAAGGAAAACTGTGGCTTGCGATTGGGGTGAAAGCTGTCCACAATGAGAGGTAGTTGATCGCGATCATTATCGTCTCCTTTCTTTTCTTGCAATTCGGTTCGAACATGCCAATCGCCGTACAGTGTTCATGTGGTCAACGATTAAATGTTCCCGACAGCATGGCGGGCAAACAAGGTAAGTGTCCCAAGTGCCAGCAGCTGTTGCGCATACCTCCAGCCAGTACTTCCACTGCAACCGCTTCGTCAGCTCCGGTTCCTCTGCCCCGACCTGCTCCCTCAATTCCAGATCCCGGCTTGGCAAGTTTGTTGGAAGAGGCCGGAGTGGGAAAGAAAGCAGGGGCCACTTGCCCACGCTGTGAAGCACCGGTAGCACGCGGCGCTGTGATCTGCACCAAGTGTGGTCTCAACTTCGCGACGGGCGAAAAAATGAAAGGACACGAAGCGAACTCGGCAGGCGGCTTTGGTAACCTCTATCTGGATGAAGCCGTCGAAAACATGAAACGCGACGACAAGATGGGAGAGTTGCACGAAAAAGCAGGCGTACCGTGGTACGTTATTGCCATGATCTTTCTCATGGTGCTTCTCGGTGGTGCCGGGGCCGTCATCATCGTCGATGCACAACTCATGGGAGAACAGCCGCCCGACACATTTATCGGGCGGATTCAGCAATACAATTTGGGCATGCTGTTGGGGATAGTGGTTGGTATCTCGGCGTGGCTATTGAACCTGGCGGCTGTGATCATTGTTCTGATTCATGCTTTTTCAAACAGCGCCGTGAAAGGTATTATGGTGATGTTCGTTCCGTTCTACATCTTTGTTTATCAGATAATGAATTGGGATGAGCTCAAGGGATCGTTCTTTTCGATTGTGGTGGCGACCATTCTGTCGGGTGTCGCAGGCGGTTTAATGGCATCCGGGCTTGGAGCTTCTTAGTAGGCACCCTAAATTGAATCCCCGGCTTTGACGCCCCACTTTTCTGCTGCAATGAATGAAAGGATTCGTTATGTCTAACGACGACCCCTATCGCGCCTCAACAAGTGGCTATGCTGTGCCGCAACATGGACGGGGAATGGAGTACGGCCGCATTTTGTCGTTTGTATTCGAAAGCCCCAACTGGCTGATGAATATTGTATGGGGAGCCTTATGTGCCCTGCTCGGTTCGATGGTCATTGGGCAATTGGTCATGTACGGTTATCAATCGCAAATCATGATCGATTCGGTACGAAATCCAAATGGCCAATACCCTGATTTCGATTCTAACAAGATCGGT
>JBILTA010000593.1:0-3850 GCA_044371785.1 Pirellulaceae bacterium
CACGTGGGATATCGCGCCAATGAACGCGTGCACCAAAAGCTAAGTGGGCTAAGATGGCGAGTTTTTGTGCGGCATCACTCCCATCGACATCCATCGTCGGATCTGCTTCGGCATAGCCAAGTTTCTGAGCTTGAACGAGAGCGTCAGCATAGTTCCAACGCTGTTCGTCCATTTGGGTCACGATGAAGTTACTGGTGCCGTTGAGAATCCCTTTGATCGATGTGATTTTGTTGGCCGAGAAACATTGGCTGATGTTGGCGATGATGGGGATACCGCCGCAGACGGAAGCTTCGAAAGCGATGGAGCGTCCCAGTTGTCGCGCGCGATCGAAGAGTTCGCCTCCATGTTCGGCGAGGAGCGCTTTGTTGGCGGTGACGATGTTTTTGCCCGCTTCCAACAGCTTGAGCATGATGGTGCGTTCAGGTTCGATACCGCCAATTAACTGCGCGACGACTTCGATGTTGGGATCGTTGAGGACATCATCGAGTTGATCGGTGAGAACACCGGTGGGTAATTCGAGGTCACGGTGTTTATGGATATCGCTAACAACGACTTTTTCGAGCCATAGAGTTCGACCGGCGTGGCGCGCAGTTCGATCACCATGATCCAAGAGGAGTTTGGCAACACCTGTGCCAACGGTCCCCATTCCGACGATGGCGACTTTTGTTTTATCCATGATGCGATCGCAGCCGTTTGGTACTTACTGGTCAAGCGTGAGGTGGCTGGCTCGCCTTGCCCAAAACGGACAGCCATTGAGGCTTGTCCTTTTTGGGGGGCTAAACCAATTACCACCCCATTTTGCAACGAGTATGTTAGTCGGAAACGGACCGGTTGGCTATGTCACCTCCCGGTTGGTGGTTCAAACAGAATCAAGGGAAGATAACGTGGTATTAGCTGTATTAATGTTAACGCGTTGGGCGAGTTGATTCGTCCGATTAGCCGACAGCGTTAGCTGCGGTTTTCCGACGGCCTACCGTCTGCGGTAACGGTTCCATTATTGACGTATGTGGTGTTTGTTGTCACGCACAACCACTGCAACGGGACCCGTGTACCTTTGGAAAAATAAAACCGACGCTAATGCGTTCGGCTGATGCGCCGAAGGCGTAGCGTCGGTGGCTACCAATTCGGTCGGCTGATGCGTTTTAATAGTCGTTGCTACCGCCGCCTCGGGTTGCTTCGCCTCCCGGCGGAGAAGCGGCTTCCGATTTGCGAGCTTCGCCTCCCAGAGACGATGCGCCCCTGGTCGCGGGTAAGCCACCTGGGCCACTCGAATCTGATGTAGAACCCGGATTGCTGTTAACGGGTGCGGGTAATCCACTTCCGTAAGTTATTGCGCCCGAGTTGGGAGAAAACGATTCTCCGTTGGATGACAAGCGACCGGACTGACCCGCCGCTTGAGGATGCTGTGAGCGAATCACCAGCAATTTCGAAATTTCATGTTGAACATTTTCCGGAGCTCGAACGACCAGCAGTGACCCAAGTGGACTCATGTTTGCCGCACCGTCATCCCAAACATCGGGCTCGATAGTTGTTTGAATACAAGTTAGAAGCTGGTCAAGGCCTTGATTACTAGACATCACATGAGCCAAGTCATAGGTCCGTAGCACAGGAACTTGATTCACCATGTCGATAGAGTTGATTTCAACATAATCTTCCCGAACGATGTAACCGAGATCTAAGGGCGATAAAAGTCGGCGCAGCAATTCGCGGGTCGGTCCTTTGCCGCTGAAGGAAACTGGGACATCAGGAGAATGCCCAAGTAACTCCAATTCTTGAGTATTGATCGAATAGGGGACTTTGGCTGTGTCCAATAGTTCTTCAATGGCTTGCTGTAGTGGGACATTTGAAAAAGCACACTCATTCGCAATTTCCAAACTGCGTCGCACCGCTTCAGTGGCCTGAAGGGCATTGTGGCCCGATACCAACCATTGCGGTTTTTCCCCGGTTGGTTTTTCCCAGATGACCAGTGGAGTTGGAGGTGGGGAATACGTCCCCATGTGGCCCATACTGCCTATGCTACCAATACCACCCGTGCCAAACATGCTGCCACCCATACCTCCCATGCCTCCGCCCGGCACCCCCATGCCGCCACCCATCATGCCGCCTGGGGCCATGCCGCCTGGAGCAGAGCCTGCACTTCCAACTTCACTCGAAGGGCTACCAAAGCCTGGGCTGCTAGCTCCTGTATTCGGACCGCCGATAAGACCGCCAGAGCCGGGAATAGGTTCACTCTGAGTGCTTCCGGGGGGCGCAACTCCCGGGAGAGTTCCGCTTGTAGTCCCAAAACCACCACTCAATTGCCCGTACGCGCCCGATGGGAGACAACCCAAAGCCAGCAAAGTACCGAGCAGGTTCCTGCGCCAAATTTGGGCGTTTTGTATTTGAGTTTTCATCTGCGTCTTTCCTCAATAAGTTATGGACACGTTTTCAACTTCAAGCATTTCACAATTACTTAGACAAATTAGCCAACAGTCTCGAGATTTGTTGATGCATCGATTCGGTGGCACGTACATGTAGGATGGGACCGAAAAGTCCCAAAGAACATTTCCCACCTTCCTCAACCCATTCATAGGGTTCAATAACGTTTGCAATTAGATTCTTTAGTTGATTTGCTTCGGTGCTATTCGCGGTAACGTGCGACAAATCGTAGCGATGTAGCGATGGATGACGGCTCGCGTAGTCGCGGTCAGCAATTTCTATGTTCTCTTCATGTACGATGTACGTTAGCGCGAACGTGTGGAGTACCTGTTGCAGGAGCGAACTGCGTGAAGCAGTTCTCGTCAATGTTACGAGTCGTGACGCGCTCTCTGTGCCATCGGTAGGCTTGTGCAAATCGAATTGGATTTTCGCGGAGCCCAGAAGTTCTTGTAGGACAAAATCGAGCGGCTGGTCATTCCAGTTCGCGACATATTCCGTTTCTAAACTGGCACGGATATCGTCTTGAGGTGTTCGCGACAATGGCTCGCCTTGCCATACGACAAAACTTGGTGCTACCGGGCTGCTGGATGGAGGAGTGCCCATGCCCATAGAGCTGCCGGTGAATTGCTGGGTATCGACCTGTCCGGCTCCACTGGTTGCTCCGACAGAATTGGCTGTGACATTAGGTTCGTGGCGGTCAACTCGAGGCCACAATGCGAAAGCGAGTGCACCGATCAACATCAGCCCCACGGCAATTCGAAATGGATTCCTCAAGATCTTGTCCCGAACAAGGGATAAGCTCGACGGTAATCGTAGCGAAGTTGGCAGAGAAACTTGCAAAGGTTGTTGAACATGAGCCAAACAATTTTCTAGGAGGTCGGCCAACTCTTGCGCCGATGAATAACGATCTTCGGGACGTTTAGCCATGAGTCGCTCGACGATTCGGCAGAACCAATCAGGTATATCGGCGTTGAGCTCGCGAATGTGCTTCGGTTCCGAGTCATTGATTTTTCGCAGAACACCTAACGATGTTTCTGCACGAAATGGCGGTCGCCCAGTGCTCATGGCGTAGAGCACACTTCCAGTGCTAAACAAGTCGCTTAAACCACTCAATTTTTCACCACGAGCTTGTTCGGGCGACATGTATTGCGGTGTACCTGGCAAATAACCAGAGCAGGTCAAAGAAGCATCGTCGGCAGTTTGAGCTAAACCAAAATCCGTGAGCAACGCGCGATCGATACCCTCTTCGATCAACACATTGGCAGGCTTAACATCTCGATGAACGAGTCCTTGAGCGTGTGCCGCCGCCAAGCCGGCCGCAATTTGTCTGCCAATGCGCAAGATCTGCTTCAGTTCGAGCGGCCCTTCGCGGTCCAATTTGGTTTGCAGGGATTCACCCTGGGCAAAGTGCATGACCAAAAATGGCAATTCA
>JBILTA010000592.1:0-3850 GCA_044371785.1 Pirellulaceae bacterium
AATTGATACCACCAAAAAATTTGCCGCAGAAGTGGTTTGATGAAGATACGATCTTGGGTGACTTTCTGCGAACTTCGCAGCAGCATCGCAAGACTCAGGGGCGAGAGTTGAATTGCAAAACGATGATCGAAGCTGAGACCCCCGGTACACCGGTATGGCAAGCGACGTTGGCCGCTGCAGATAGTGCGACTCAAGCGGCGATGATCGAGCGAGCTACATTGCTAGGTGTTGATTTGTTACGTGGACACCAAGTCGATCTATTGGCATCGACTCGTCGATTCAACGGCGTCGGCAATTAACGGTTGACAGGAGAAGCGAACCGTGAAAATCAAGGACGTACAGATTGATGGCTTCGGCGTATGGTCTGGCCTGCATGTCGATAGCATGCCAGAAGTGATGACCGTATTTTACGGTCCCAACGAAGCGGGTAAAACGACGTTGATGCAGTTTTTGCGCACCATGTTTTATGGGTTCACCGCAGATCGCCGTCAACGCTATATGCCGCCGATTCATGGTGGAAGGCCCGGTGGAGCAATCCGGGTAACAGGTCCAGGGGGTGGTTATGAAATCACTCGTCGTGCGACAATGAATGAGGCTGGTGTGGCGGGTACCTTGTCGGTGACCGGCGCCGATGGACTCACCCAAGGCCAACACCGTCTATCAATGCTTCTGGGACAGGTCGATGAGTCGATCTTTACCAACGTGTTCGCTATCGGCTTGCGCGAATTGCAAGAGCTCAGCACATTGGACGACACGGCAGCTGCTGATGAATTGTACAAGCTTTCCAGTGGCTTGGACCGTGTCTCATTGGTAGATGTGATACGCCAATTGAGAACTGCGCGCACTCATTTGGTCAACAGCTCCGAAGCGGGCCAAGTTCCGCAATTGATGTTGCGCCGCGAAAAGCTCAAAGATGAAATCGAAGAGCATGCATCGCGTGGACGACGCTGGACCGAACTTGCGGCCCAACGTCGCAGCCAGGCTGTGGAAATCAGTGAATTGCAGGAGCGTGTTGCTCAATGGGAACATGAAGGTCGGACTATCGAGACCGCTTTGCAAGTGCGCGCCCCTTGGCAAACCCGCGCCGAACTACAACGTCAATTGAAACAACTTAATGCTCGTACCGACTTGCAATACGAGGCGTCCGATAAGCTCAAATCGATTGCAGCCGAACTCCAACAGCGCAAAGAACGTTTGGACGACATCCGCAATCAACGTCAAGAGTTGCGTCGCAAGGCCGCTGCGCTACCCATCCGTCGTTCGATTCTTGAATTGGCATCACGCATTGAAGCTGCGAGTGAGCAAGCTCCTTGGATTGCTTCGTTGCAAAAGCAAGTGCAACGCCTTCGTCAACAAGTAGCTGTTTCTCGCGAACAATTGGCGGAAGATGCCAAACGTCTCGGGTTGAATGAGCATGATGTGGAAGCGTTGTTGACCGATCGTCGCTTGGCCAACATGCCTGACCTCAACAAAGAAACAATTGCCCGATTGGCTGGTCCTGCCCGTGAAGTACGCCAGCAACTCAGCCGACTCAAGCATATCAAGTCCCAGAACAACAATGACTCCAAAGAAGCAAAAGAGTTGGAGTTACAGCTGAATGGAGTGTTGACCGAACGTGGTCAAACCGACTTGCATGAGGCGATGGCAGCGCAGGCTGAATTGATTACTAACCTGCGAAAGCGTTTGCAATTACAAGATCGCATGGAACGTTTGCTGAGGACCAAGCAAGAGCTAGAAGACGAAGCAGTCGATTTGGGGACGGAAGAAGCGTTCCCGATGGAAAAGGCGTTCTTGCTGGCTTTGCCGTTTATCGGTGGCGGCTTCTTGATCTTGAGTGGTATCTGCAAATGGTTTGGGACGGGCTTTTTTGAGAAAGACCAATCGACCGGTACATTGTGGGTACTCTCAGGTATCTTATTGCTTTTCTTCTGGTACATGTGGCGACAGTTGTCGGAACGCAACACGGTCAACGATCTCGATGATTGCGAAGATCAATTGGAAGCTGTAGTCAAGCAGGTTCGCAAGGCCGAACTGGAACGGGATGAGTCCGACAAACATTTGCCAGTGAATAGTGATGCTATTGAGTTGCGTTTGCAGCGAGCTGAAGATGACTTGGCCGAATTGGAAGCAATGTTGCCTTTTCATCATAATTTGCTCGCCGTTCGTCAACGTATGCAACAAACGCGAAAGAAAGGTACCGAAGCCGCTCGAACTTTGCGAGCCGCTCGGGCGGATTGGCAGAAAACACTTAAATCACTTGGTTTGGCTGAAGGTATCTCGCCCAAGACTTTGCGAATTATGTCGGAAGGCTATGAGTTGCTGATGCAAGGCCGCAATCGCTTGAAAGCTCAAGAAGACGAATTGCAACAGCGCGAGTTGGAATTGATCGGAATTGTTCAGCGTTTGGATGGATTGGTGAAGCAAGTTAGCGCTTCGGGTAAACGCGATGCCAGCGACAAGCCTACCAAAGAGTCGGTCACTTTGGATCTCGGTTCTAGCCGCGATTCGAACAATAAGGGGAATCGTGACCAGTCGAACAACAAGAATGATCGCAATCGGCCGAGCAATGAAGCAAAGCCTGCCGTTGTCATTCGTGAGGCATTGGATACAAGTCGAGTCGACTCGCTTTCAAAATTGGATCCATTGGAGTTGATACAACAACTTCAGTTGCACATCGGCGAACAGAAACATTATTTGGCGCAACGCAAGGAGCTGAAAGAGCAAGATTTGCAATTAGCCAAATTACAACATCAAGTGCAACGAGCAAGTGACAAGTTTGTGCGGGCTCGTCAAACCTTGTTAGCCGAATTAGGTGTGGAAAGTTCTGAGCATTTGGATGAGCAACTCAGCCTGAAGCGTAAACATGAAAAGTTGATGGAGCAAATCCGTGAGTCGGATGATCGTATTCGGGTCATCATTGGCACTGTGGCTCCTTATGACACCATTGCACGCATGTTGGAAGGAACGGGTTCGGAGGATTTGGAGAAGCGTTGGGAGAATTTGCAGAGCCGTCAGGGGCAAACGCAAGTTCGCATCGCTCAATTGTTCGAACGCCAAGGCGAATTGCAGCAAGAAATGAAGTCGTTAGCTTTAGACAAGCGCTTAGCTGAAGCGAAACTGGAGTTGGCCTGTTTGGAAAAGCAGATTCAAGCCGCGACTTCGCATTGGCAAACCCTGGCTGCGACCACATTTATGTTGGAAAAGGTCTGCGAAGTTTATGAAAACGAGCGACAACCTGAAACATTGCGAGAAGCCTCGTCGTTCTTGAAGTCGCTGAGCGATGGCAAGTATGTCCGTGTTTGGACGCCATTAGGTAAAAATGCTTTGCGGATCGATAACGCTCAAGGACAATCGTTGCCGTTGGAAGTATTGAGTCGCGGAACACGGGAAGCGGTCTTTATCGCATTAAGATTGGCATTGGCGAGTGCCTATTCGCGACGTGGCGTGAACTTACCGTTGGTTTTGGACGACGTCCTGGTTAACTTTGATGCTCGCCGAGCGACTGCGGCGGCTCGTGTTTTGCGTGACTTCGCTGAGATGGGGCATCAAGTGATTATGTTCACCTGCCATGAACATATCATGAAGATCTTCTACGACATTGGAGTTCAGGTTCGTGTGTTACCACAACAAGGCGTGGCAGGAGAGGCACGAGTCTACGAACCTGCTCGACTAGCGGCTCATTTTGAAGTTGAGCCTGAAGAGGTGGTTGTGCCACCAGCAGCAGTCATTCAACCAGAGCCCGAACCGGCTGTGGTGGAAGTGATCACGGAAACGGTTGTGGAAGAACCTGTGGTAATTCAGCCAGAGCCCATTGCCGAGCCTGAGCCAGAAGAATCTCCCGAGCCTGAAG
>JBILTA010000594.1:0-3842 GCA_044371785.1 Pirellulaceae bacterium
CGGCCTGATGTTTTTCGGCACCAACTGCCATCGTTGAAAAGAACTCATTCGCCAAAGATTTCATTACAAGGGCAATCTTCGGACGTGTCGAACCGGTACCATTATTCGCAGGTGATGCCTTCGATGAAGTCTCCGAATCGCAGCCCATTACTGTCAACAGCAACAAGCCACAAACACTTCCGATCCACGCGCCGTAAACTCTCATCGTTAGCCCCTTTGATTGATCCATGTCGCCTTTAGCTATGATTGGAATCCATAGCCCGCGTTTTCTCTTCCACTTCTGCCCGCCAAGGCAGCGATGGTTGTGCACCGAGTTTTATAGTTGCCAATGCGCCTGCAATACACGCCTTACTACACGCGATACTTAACTCTTGAGATTCACTCACATAGGTCGCTAACGCGCCGATAAAAGCATCACCAGCGGCAGTGGTATCGACAACCTCAACTGGGATCGACGATACATGAGTAAACCGTACGCCGCTTTCTGTACGTTCACTCAAACACGCTCCATCTTTCCCAAGAGTAATCACAACTTGTGATACTCCACGTCTCATCAGCTCTGCAGCTGCTAGCCGAGCAGATTCGTATCCATCGACGACAATTCCAGTGAGTAACTCAGCCTCGGTCTGGTTCGGACACATAATGTCCACCTGATAGAACGCTGCAGGCAATATCTTGCGTGCAGGGGCAGGATTCAGAACAACTTTTACCTTCGCCTCCTTGGCAATCGACAACGCTTCGTCGATCGCGTCCAGCGGAACCTCAAGCTGCACGATCATCATATCAGCGGATTGAATGCGAGAAGCTACAGACCGAATGTCAGCTCGACTCAATTGACCATTGGCGCCAGGCACGATCACGATGGAATTCTGTCCGGTTGCTTCCACCATTACCAAAGCTAAACCGCTGCCGCAATCATCGCAAATCTTTACCTGCTCGATGCCGACTCCCGATTCTTGTAGACGCTTCAACAATTGCGGACCAAACAGGTCATTGCCAACACGTCCAATGAGCTCTACATCAGCACCCATTCGAACAGCGGCCACAGCTTGATTGGCTCCTTTACCCCCACTCACCTCAACACACTGACTTGCAGCCAACGTCTCGCCAGGTTTTGGTAAATGCTCACAGGATAGCACCAAATCCATATTGATCGAACCAACTACAACAACTTTGGGCCGTCGCTTCTTCATGTTATTGAACTATATTCGTCTCGCAATTCTAATTGCACATCACTTCTGTGGTGGCTGGCTACTTAATTGAACCAGTGCTTCAATGACTCGAATCTTCTGCACATCCGTCAACGTAAGGTTATGATGCGTGCCAGTCGTCGATACCTCAAATTTCGTTTTACCATCGTCAGTAAAATCTACCTTCCCACCCTCTGAGACTCCGAAGTACGCCCGATCAGGATAGACTGCGTAAAGAACGCTCGTTAAATCCCATGTCGGTCGATTGTGAGGTGGTGGCTCGTAAAGAATGTACGACTCTGACAGGGGATGATGCTCAACGTATAAATAATCCTTCAAGATGCTTTCGGCAGGGTAGGGGACAGCGATACCGATTTCGAAACCACTAAAGACAATTTTGCCTGGCCAGTTTCGTACTAGGTTCTGAGCAGACTTAATGTCCTGCACCACGTTGTATTCACCATAGCCGGGGTTGCCATCGATGGGTGCGAAGGCACCTGCCATCACCGACAACAACTTTACTTTTTTGGCAACAAGCTCCGCGCCACTTAACGGCGATACGGTATCACCCACCGATTTTAAAAGATCGGATAGATTGGTAGAAAAACCAACTTGAGCGATCACAACTGAATTGTCTTTGGCAGCAGCGAGTGCCTTTCGCAACACGATTACAGCCGACTCCACTTGATCTTTGGTCTTGAGATCATGCGGATAACGATAATCCCCTTTTTCATTTCGCACTTCCGCTAGACCAAGAAACTTACCCTTCTCGGGTGTAACTCCGCTGCCAGTGATACCGATAGGAATGTTGCCTCTTCCGTAGAAAGTATTGACCGCATCGACGAATGCAGGAGCTTCTTTCGCATCCTTGGTAAGCGTCACCGCCAACAACTCTAACTCTCCTCGACTCTGCAAAGAATGGATCATGCCGAGTGCAAGCACATCATCAACATCGTTACCGATATCGGTATCAAAAATGAACGGCACAGGCTCCTTAGCGGTCGATGTGTTGCTGCCGCTAACACCGCTCAAAACCAGACAAAAGGCGATTGAAATGCCAATTGCTCTAAGCCCGAAAATTGGAAGACCGTATAGAGTAGTCACTTTAGGACGGATGACTGGGAATCGTAACATGGTGAATCACTGGGGAAGAACGGTGGGAAGAATACTAACGCTTGATTATTGTTGATGTAGTTCCATCTGGCGATACGGGATAGTCACCGGAAAGGCGACCTAAACGCCCCCCTAAAGCAACAAAGGGAGATAACAGGCCATTAAAAACTCAAGCGGGGCCAGAATAACGACTTGCGCCCCCTTAAGCAATCGGCGGTGTGGGCAATTGTTAAGAGATTGAGAAATTCTCCCCCCTCTCTTCGCTAGCAGATTCTCAATAAAGTCCTCACGTTAAACTTATCGACTCATTCCCGGAACAGCGCTACCTCACAGATCTAATCGCAATTCTCCATGAACATCGATCCACGAGTTGCAGCCTACGCTAAGAACCATCCTTTTCCGTTGCTCTTCGCAACCATAAGTGGAGCACATCTCTACGGCTTTCCCTCTGCCGACTCTGATTTTGATTTACGCGGCATTCACATTTTGCCCCTGAGCCGGGTATTGAGGATGTCTGTAGAGCAAGAAACAGTGGAACGCAATTCCATTGAGAATGGCTTAGAGATGGATATCGTTTCACACGATATAAAAAAGTTCTTTGGGATGCTCTTGAAAAACAATGGATATGTACTGGAACAACTGGTTTCGCCCCTTGTCATAGAGACCTCACCAGAACACGCCGAACTCCTTTCTTTAGTGCCCAAGATCGTGACCAAACATCATGGACACCACTACCTGGGTTTTGCTGAATCTCAGTGGCGACTTTTTATGCGTGAGAATCCACCTCGCATCAAACCACTACTTTACATCTATCGCGTACTCTTAACTGGCATTCATTTGATGCATACTGGTGAAGTGCAAGCCAACCTCAATACGCTGGCAGATATCTATCCACTGCCATTCATCCCCGAGATGATTGCCCTCAAGAAAGAAGGGAACGAGAAAGGCTACTTCACCGATATAAATCTTTCCTTCCATGAGCTCGAATATTTGCGACTCAGAAAACTACTTGACTCTTCAATGGCGGAAAGTAAGTTACCCGAGAAGCCCTCGGCGAATGCAGCCCTAGATGACCTGCTAGTCCGAGTTCGCTTAAAGTATCAATAATCCAATTCGCTTGCGGCTGAACCTGCCATTCCGTTTTCAGACTGACACTATGCCAAGGGGAGACTCGTCCATACCTGGGATAGGCCATCATGGATCGCGAGCAATTGCTTCAACCGCTCACAAGGTGCGTCATCACCAAAGATCTTTTCGCACACCCGATACTTTGTAGCGGCCGCGTTGTATTCACTTTCCCAACGGGAAAAATAGTCCTCAACCCGAGGATGGCGTGGATAATCTAGCCCACACCGTTGAACACCAACGCGCCACGGTTTTGCCGTGAGTCGCGCTCGATAACATTTCTGCCGCTCGCAAAGCTTCACATAAAATGGATCAACGGGAAACTTCTTCATGAGAGCGATTGAGTCCGCATTCACACCATCGACTGCACGATTGAGCATGATAGCTCGCCAACCAGCAAAGGTGCGATATAAG
>JBILTA010000003.1:0-33251 GCA_044371785.1 Pirellulaceae bacterium
GCATCGCGGATAGCGCGAGCGATCTCAGCGATCGTCATCATTGGCGTGAACGGTACTTCGATGTTGCCTTGCGTAAAGCCTGCACCAGGAAGTGGAGCGTTGATGGTTGTGTCATTGAATTCGAATCGAACCGTGTTGACACCATCACTGATGGTAAAGCTTTGACCATCAGCAATTTGTGAACCTGGTCGAGCAACGAGTGCGAAGCCTTGGCTCAAGCGTTCGTTGGTGTCAAAGGCACGTGCACCGGCCATTGGATCAAGCGACAGCGAAGTACCGCCATTGATACCAAACGAGGCAGCGCGACGGATTTCGACTTGATATTTGCCTGTCTCAACTTCTACTTTATCTTCGCCGGTAATCGCTTGCGGTTCATATTGCAAATTATCGGCAAACGCAGTTCCGCTGATGGTTCCGTTGGTTACGATTTCACCACGTTCAGCAAAACCAACAATAATGTCGTCGATGTATACACCTTCGAATCGGTTGTTTTGGCCGCGAAGAGCGGAGCCGAAGCCACCGAAGATGTCACCTGCCAAACGGCTCGGTGCGATTGGGTTACCAGCTCGTCGGGTTAGACCGAGTTTACCTGGATCGCTGACGCGAAGTTCATTGAGACGCAAGATTTCATTTTCGACACGGAATGTGTCGATGTTTGACTTCTCGCTAAGCTCGTTGAATTCAAGAGCCAATGCGACTCGGATTGCGTCGCGAACTTGAGCCACTGACATGTCATAAGTGACGAAGACTGGCAGGTTGCCTGGGGCAACACCGGGCAGACCGTCGATAAAGTTTGTTGGCAAAGAACCATCTTGCGTGGCGGTGGTTGCGTTTGGCACCGACAAGCGGGTCAAGTTGACTGGATCGATCGAGATCGTGAAGCCATTATTCACCAAGGCGGCTGCGATACGAGCTGCCATTGTTCCAGAGTTGACATTGGCTCCGATTTGGATATCGGTAATCGCAGCTGGATTTGCAGTGAAGGTAAAGGTTGTACCGTCAACGTCAAAGGTTGCTCCTTCGGGGATGTTGGCACCACTTGGAGCATTGAATGTTGCACCGAATTCAAACTCGAAGATGGAGCTAACCGGGAGACCAGCAACATTACGTTGGATGGTGAAGGTATCGCCATCGGCCAAACGATTGGCTTCGAGAATTCGTAGTTCTTCGCCACCGGTACCGAGGCTACCGATAGCCATTGAGCCTGCGGTTGAGAAGTCGAAGCGGAGGCGTACGTTGGCTTTGCCAGCAAAATCGCCTAGGTCGATTCTCGCTTGTCGCCAGCTATTTGCTGCAGCTGGACGAGTTCCATTGTTGGTATCGTTTACATCGTACAATTCTTGGACCTGACGGTCGGTGCCATTGATGAAATAGTCTTTCTCGTCATTGGAGTTGAAGACTCGCTCATTATCGAACATCGAGTTGTTGGTCGCCAAGAGGTGCCATACGCCATCATCGTCTGCCGCGAAAACGCGGAACGAATCACGCATAACGGTTCCATCATTCAAATCGCTGTTTGCATTTTCAGTTGCCAAGCGATAGTTGAAGTACAGGGTAGGTTTGTCTTGGGCGCTGTAGTTTGAAAGATCGAGTGGATTGCTTTCGATAACTCCTTGGGCACCACCTGGGAATTCGTAAGTGTTGTAGCGACCTGCATCGTAATCAGATGCAACGCCCGTGTTACCCAAGTCCCAAACACCACCCCAGTTACCGGCTTGAACTAGCGAGCCCTTCTTTGGATCTTCGAAGCCAAAGTACAGGCTGTTGCCACCTTCGTTGTCGGTAGTACGTGAACCATCAAATGTGGATTCTACGCCGTGACCAGGATCACTGGATCGGTTCGAACTGACGTGCCAGAGGTTAACGTCCAGATTACTGAAGGCCAAGCCGTTAGCACCGGCAACGCCCGTGCTGATCTTGGATTTACCATTAGCAAAAGCGGGAACCAATCGACCGCGAACGTCAAACGCATAGATGTCACCGTTGCTGGCGATACCGAAGAGTACGTCGTCGAAACGACCTCCTTCAACGTTACGTGGACCGACCGTTAGACCTGAGAAGGTCACAGTGGCACCCGTATCAGGATCTGCAATAGTGGCGATATAGTCGCCGCGGTTTGCTGTGGACGAAGAACTGAACGGGCTAACGACACCCGTAACAGGATTGAATGTACCGACTTGGAATAAGTCGCCACGTTCACTGACTGCGAACATACTTGATCCAACCATCGCCACACCTTGGATGTAAGGTGCTTGAGCGATCGCCAGCGGGAGAGGAGCAAAGTCGAGTGACAATGGTCCAACTCGCCCCGAGGTCGAACGCTGGAAATGGGTTAGCGAAGCATCGTAAGCGAAACCTGCCGGCAACGCCACCGAGTTCCCGGTCCATGTAATACCTGGAATCATCGTAGACAGCGAAGTGAATACCGATTGGGCAATCTCTTCCGCTGAATCATCGATGCTGAAAGGAATTGGAATATTGCCTGGCTGAACGTTTACGCCGGTTGAGACCACAATGAACCATGGCGTGGTATCGAAGAAGCCTTGATCAGCGCCATTGAAGATGATGTCATTACCCAACAACGAGGCGACAACACCGCTAGCATGTGTCCCATCCAAAACCGCCAAAATGGCTGCTGCTGCTTGGGCATTGGTCCAAGTTTCTTCAACCAAAATTGAAGTAGCTGCAGCATTCAGCAAGCCATATTCGGTACCAGTCGCAACTTGAGTTGCAGCGGTGTTCTCGGTTAGAGCAATGTCACCATTGAGCGTGATTCGCTGGGTTCCGGTGAGGATTTCAGCCGTGATGGTCAAACCAGCACCGTTGATCGCATCGGTGATTTGGGTCACGATGTTAGCGGACGAGTCATCGACTCGATACGGAATTCGAATGGCACCTGGTGTTGCCAAAGTACCATCGGCACTGAATTCGAAAGTATGATCGACGTTAGCTGCATCGCGAATGACAATGGTTTGCCCTTCTAGAGCCGCTGAACCACCCGCGATAACTTCCAGAACTCGACCGGTATCAAACTCGAAGGTGAAGGTGGTGGCACCAACCGTCAAGGTAAAAGTTTGGCCATCGGTTGGAACTAAGCCTGGCGGGGTGATATTCAAGCGAACGGCTGGATCGGTGATACCTGCGTCGAATTCAAAACGTTGGCCGTTTACGGTGATCAAGTCGCCGTCAACGATGTTACCGGATCCCAAGCCCGTTCGGGCTGGCGATGTGTATAACACTCGCGATGGTTGTGGATTAATGTCCGTGGTAGTATTGACCCAGCCACGTTCACGAACCTGAGTACCAGCAGTGTTAACTTGCGTTGTACCTTGGCCAGCACGACCAGCATTGATACGGTCGGGTTGAGGTGAGCTAGTCGCAGCACCCGAAACCGGATTCATTTGATAGATGAAGTTTCGAGAACTTTGCGGGGTATTGACCAGTGCGTTCCATGTACCTTGGTTGTAACCACGGCTACCAGCACCATAGAGTCCTAGACCGGAACCCGTGGTGTAGGTGATGGCTCGGAATTGAATACCGATTCCGTCGTCAGCACCCGTTTCCGGGTTCGCAGCAACTTTGGCATCATCTGGTGGATTGTTGTTATTCTGTGTAAAGGTATCGATTCCGGTGTTACCAGCAACGATGTTATTGCCGTTACCAGCAGTATCGATGCGGATGTAGTTACCGTTGTTATTGTCGGTAGACGCAACGGTCGTTGGGATTTCATAACCATAAAGGTTGCCGTCAGGTCGCATCGCGATGTCTAACACGAATGGGAACGAGCGGATTGAGGTTTCCTGTGTTCCGGTTAACGCATCAACCGTGAGTAGGTCGGAGGTGGTTCCCCCGGCATTGGGTCGGGATACGAATAAAACGACATCACCGAGAGTGTAGTCGATGGCATTGGCATTGCCCCCGAACGCAACTTGCATTGCGCCGAACGCGGTGGTGCGTGGGGCCATATTGAACCGATCTTCGCTGATCTTGTTGATGCTATTGACGGGTTCTAATCGAGCCAGTGGGTTCGATGGATTGCCTTCTTGGAACTGACGCAAGTCGGTTGGGATTTGCGAATTGTTGGTTACAGCCAAGAAGTAAGTGCCGGCTGTCAACTCCGTGGAGCCAAGGTAGGAATCCAAGAAGCCAACGCTACCTCGCGACAGGTCATCCATATCGGAGCCATTGAGCGGCGCGCTTCGATCATCGGCGACGTTGGAGTCGGTACCCGCAGCAACCAGTTGAACACCGTTGGAAGAATTGAAATACAACCAGAACGATGTGTTTGGACGGGCGAGACCATCGGCATAGTCAATATCGATAATGGTTGCCAAGTGTTGGGCTAAACCACTACCTTGAATCGAGTCAATCTGGATATCAAAACGATACCAATCGACATCGTTTGCAGTCGCAAGTTCACCCGCAACACTTAAAGCAGCTCGATCGGTGTTGGCAAAGTTACCGAGGTTAACTGCACCGCCAATCGTGTTGTTGGTGTCTACGCCGGCGGATAGCGGCTCAATCGCTTCGCCCAATAGCGGCGAGTGGGCTGGCATGCCGAGTACTTCAATACCGGTTGTTGCGAAGCGGATATCGGCATATCGAACCGAAGATCCACCCCATTCGTCCATTTCACGCAAGCGAACTTGCAATTGGTAACGACCTGTGGTCTTACCGTCGCGAAGTTTCGAAGGATCTTGCAAGTCATCACGGATTGCGGCTGGATCCAATGAATCGATATTCGAGCTGCGAACACGAACAAAGTAGGTATTCAACTCGCCTACAACGCCAGGCAGCACGATACGGAAGCCAGCATCAAACGGGTTGGTCGAATAGAAGTCTGTTGTGGTACCGTCGCCGTTCTTGGGGAAGAAAGCGTCGCGGGGAAGACTATTAACTTGATGGAGTGCAATCAACTCTGGATTCTTGAAGACGCTAACGCTACCGAGTGCTTCATCGTAGCTATTGTCGCTCAGAGCGATAATTTCGCCGTTACCGTTGACCAACTCAACCACGGTGTCGAGTGCGTTCGTAGTGCGATCGATGTCGACCCACACTTCTGTTCCAGCACTGCCAACAAAGCTGTAAACGTCGATGTCGGACTTCTCATTGATCACGCCTTGGACAGTGAAGCCTAGGCGAAGGTTTTCATCACCTTCATCTTCCGCAGCGGCCAACACGCCAAGTTGTTGTGCGTTGGACGGAACTGCGTTAACGCCAGGAGCGGTAACGCGAGGCGATTCTTGTTCAACAATGGTCTCGACGTTGCGATCGTGGCTGTATTTATCGAGACGGATGCTGCGCCAATCGCCCGAGTTACCCGTGCTTGGTCCATTACCGTTGGTGTCGTTTTGCGCCAAGCCTGTTGGATCAAAACCTGCACCGATCGAGTCATCTCGCAACGAAGTCAAATAGACTGGGAAGCCTGGGCTGCCCACGATCTGAACAATACCACCGATACGATCATCGATTTCTAGCGGCCGACCGGTTGCCGTGAAGCCAGCGTTGGCTGATAGCTTGACGACCAAGCTTTCGGTTGGACGGCTCTTGAGTTGAATTCCGCCGAGAACGTTCAAATCGGGCACGATGATTTCGTCGCGCAGGACGTGCACGATATCGGTATCGTCCCACACGGTGGATGTTGTCAAGGTTTGGCCGCGAACGTCCATACCATTGATTGAGTTGCCGCCGATGAAGTTGCCGTAAATCATTGGGCCAAGGTTATCGACAACTTCGGTCAAGCGATCCGAGTACCCACGTTGACGACCAGCATCCAAAACGCTGTCAGATGTCAATGCATTGGCATTGATGCTAATAACAGGCGTGTTTGGCGTTGGATTGTTGCGGAAGATATTATTGATAATAACCGGTTGAGCACCACGCACGAAAACTACCGCAGCTTCGTTGAAGCCGTGGCCATCGCGGTTAGAGGTCGATTGAGCACCAAAGCCGCTGGAGTTCTGTTCGTAAACGGTGTTGCTGATGCGAACATCGGCTTGGTGGATTTCGGTGGCGTTGAAACCAGCAAAGTTACCCGCGATGCTGGTGATACCGCCCGCGAAAGTTACCAACGCATTGTCGATGCTACCTTTGCTTAAATGTCCGAAGTATATGCCACCCCAATCACCAGCATTCGGATTGGATTCGCCATCGTTATTGGTATCGAAGGTACCAGAAGCACCGTAGCGGTCATCACGACGGCTGGTGAAGATCACTGGGATCCCATCGCGACCTTCGGCAATTAGCGTAGTCCCAATGCCAGCTTCGATACGAGCACCGTCTGCTTTCACGACAATACCTGGATCGATGATCAAGCTTGCATCCAAACGTGGACGATTCAATTCGGGGCGATCAACCAAGATGTTTCCTAGAGAACCACCGCGATCCACAAAAACCGAGCTACTGCGGTTGAGTTCGGTTACCAGATTATAAGGTCCAGCACCATTGGATTGGCTACGATAAATACGACGAGCCACAAAACCGCTTGGAGCGGTTGGGAGCGTCAATTGAATCGCATTAAAAGTTGTGGTTGGTGTGGTGAAGTTCAAGGTTACCGATTGGGTTGCATTACTCGCCAAGGTTTCGCCACCTGCGGCGTCAACATATACGATGCGGTAGTTGAAGGTCACAGAACCAGCCGAAGGTGCTAACGTACCGCCTGTTACTCGCACTCCAGTAAGAGTTGCCGAGTTGATTGCTGGTCTGGAGTTTTCTAACTTTGGTCCACCTGCAGTTCCAGCCAAAACGACGTTTTGACCAATAATGTGAGTGATATCTGTGTCATCCCAACGACCTGCAACTGTTTGTTGTGTCGTGGCATTGCCAGGCAGCGTATCAACGCGAACAAACAACCCGTTGGTGGAGTTATTGCTCAGTGCATTGCCACGGATCATTGGACCAATGCGTGTGTAGTCTGGAGTGAATACACCATTGAGTTGAAACAGCGAAGTGTTGAAGGTCGTTTCTTCAAAACTGTCTGGATCAGCCGACATAGCCGCATCAGCGCTCAACGAGATTGTGTTGAAAGTGATGGTTGGACGGGTCTTGGCCATTTGAATAGGAGCAATCACGCGATTCTGGGAATCGAGCGAAACCTGACCACCACCGTAGCGGATATCTGCATGGTTAACATAATCCAAGAAGATGCCTTCTCGTTCAAAGCTGAAGCGACCTTCGGCTTGATCGATATCATTTTTGAATTCGATACCACCCCAGTCTCCAGGTTGAGCGGTGGTGGTGATCGGGTTGGTGTCGATACCAAGAGTTTCATCTTGGTAGCTGGTGAAGAGAACGTTCTGGCCTGGTTTGCCCAGGATTTGCAAGTTACCTCGACTGCGATCGACACTGCTGGTGGTCGAACCGACGTTGATGCTCGCTCCACGCAACTTGAATACGGCACCCGCATCGATCATCACGGTGACGCCGCGAGGAACGTTCATCGTTGCACCGTCGCTGAGTGGCTGATTCAATGGGCCACCCGTACCAATTTCGTAGGCATAGGAATCGGCTAGGGTGGTTGCGTTACCGTCCAAGCCACCGTTACCCAAGATGCGAACGATATCGCCAGGGCGAGCTACCGAGAGTGCGCTGGAAATCTTGTTAAATGGGTTTGCCAATGAACCTAACGCGGGGGCGCCAGGAGCCGTATTCTGAACGTGAGACTTGTCAACGAAGATCGAACGTACTGCGGTGCTCGAAGCAACGGTTAGTGGTTCAGCAGCGCGGAACCAGAAGTTGAACACACCACCTGAAACACCGTCTAGGTCTCCGTCAAGAGCGGTGCTGGCAATGTCAACAATTTGACGGTTTACGAGTGGGCGGAAAGTGGTGCGAAGCGAATAGCCACCTTCCGATGTTCCATTCATGCCCGAATCATTGATGTCAGGATTGTAGTTGGAATTGCCCGAGGCACTGACGCCTAAGAAGTAAGTACCTTCAGCGAGATCAAGTTGCAAGAACGAATCTTGGCTAAAGTAGTCGTCATTAACTGCAATGACTTCACGCGAGCCATCAGCATTTTGGCGATAAAGAGTCAAGTAAGAATCGAGCAAGCTGCCGTCGGTCAATCGTTCCGAAACAATCTCGGCGGTAAATAGACCTGCTTGTCCTGGAGCGATGGTGAAACGATATAAATCGATGTCACGGCTGTCGGGACGGAACAAATACCGGCCTGCAATGATGTCTTGATCGCCAGGGAACACTGGCTCGGTTGGGTTGTTGCCCAACAATGAAGCTTCACCACCCAAAGTGGCATTGGTGTAATTGCCACCCATGATCGTTCCAGGAGGCAACTCGGACATTTGACCTAAGCCAAGCAAGTTGCCGATTTCACGCATCGCTACGACAAACAAACTTGGCTTGGTGCTATCGGATGCACCGAATGCATCGTTCCAAGTTTCAGCCCGATCGAGAATAACGGTTTGACGACCAAAGGTGTGGTTCTCACGAACCCCTGGAGGTTGGAAGCCTGCTAGGCCCAGAGTACCACCTTCAGAGCTGTTGCTTCCCAGTGGGATCAAGTCACCAACCACAATGGTCCAATCATTTGCGCCCACAGGAGCATCGGTTTCAACGAACTTAATGCCGAGGTATTGAGCGTAGAACGAGAGAACTTCGCGAATTCGTTGCTCTTGAATGGAGGTAATCGAGCTGAACAACAAAGTGCCTTGAGAACTTGTACCGTACGGTTGAGTCTTAAGGAAGTTGTACCGTTGTACCTTGATCGAACTATCGACATCAGGAGCGTCTGCTCGCAAATGGTCGATGCTTGTGAAGTCAGAGTCGCCGGGTGTTGCATTGACTTCACGAACACCAGGAGTGTCAGGTGCACCAGGGAAATCGAGGTTATAGTTGGTGACGTTGACGATTTCTGAGTTGATCAACAAGCTCTGGAAGGCCGAAACGGTTCCCAAGTTGGTCGCATTGGTAAACGTCGCGGCTGGATCTGTAGCCAAAGCATTTATTGTGACAGGCACGGTTGGAATGGATTCGCTGGTACCAATTCGCAATCGATAAGCAGCACCATTGAACAGGGAATAGTTGAATGGATTCGCTGCGGTAGCTGAACTATTGAAAGTCAAGGTCGCTTTATTCAATACTGGATCGTAGCTAACCGAAACAGGATTGAAGATGAGGTCGTCCGTGTTGCGAACGGTGTTGCCTGTAAGATGCAGTTGATAGAATTGAGGATTGACGATCGAGGGATCCGAAGGAGAACCAGTCGACGAAACAGCGACAGGCCACAAATCATCTTCGTTCAAATAAACTTCGATAACATTGGTTTGTTGTGTCCAAACGTTACCAATCTTTTGAACCGGTTGCGGAACAACGCTAACGATTTGAGCACCGAGTTCCAGACGGAAATCGATGGTGTCTCGATCGGTTCCAGGAACACGTGGTTCGAGCAGAATGCCATCGATATTTCGAAGACCAATTACACCGCGGTCTGGATCGTCGTATCCGAAGATCTCAATGCGATACAAATCGTTTGGTAAAGTTTCCTTGAAGCGAGCGATCACGATACGGTCGGTGTCGCCGAAACCCAAGTAACCAGGTTCAATAACAACGTCATTACCGTTGCCAAATGTGCCGTCACCGCTCCGGGTGATTCGGATCGAACCGAGGGTGTCTGGATCAAGTTGTTGGGCACCATCGAATCGGAAGATCAATTCACGTGGGGCGACTGCCAAACGATTCAAGTTTGGATCAACGAAGCTGAAGATGGAACCGGCGTTAGGATTGACGCTGATTAGCTGTGGAGCGCGAACGTCCGCATTGGCTGTGCGGAAGCCAGTGGCCACCATCGAGAAATCATAGAGCTGAACAATATCAGTGGTACCATCGACCCGAATAAAATATCGGCCCGGTGTTCTGATTTCAAAATCGGTCAGAAGTTCGGCAACCCCTAAGCCGCCGTTGTTTACTTGTGCCAAAACAGTTTGACCGTCAGAGCCTAATACTTGGAACGACAAATCACTGTAAAGCAAGCTGTTTGTAGGACCTACGGAACCGCCAGTAGGGGCAACGTTATACTGAAACCCGACAGGAGTAACAGAGAGAGTTAAACGACCAGAAGAGGGTGCATCAAAACTAAAGAAGTCGCGGTCTGCGTTGTTGTCCATCGACAGCAAGGAGAGGGTTCGAGTGCCATTGCTAATGGTACCGATCGGAGTCGCCGTTGTTGCCGCATCATTGCTTTCGCGGTCGTCACCATACAAGGTTTGGGCACCGAGAATATCGTCATGTTGTGGGCCATAGAAGTTCGTTGATAGGAACGGCTCCATCAATTTGGTTTGATTGGTTGGATCGACGTGACCCAGACCTATGCCGTGGCCAGCTTCGTGCATCAACACGTTGAGCAGAGCGCGGTTTTCTCCTGAAGGACCGTCTGAGTTCAATGAGTAAAAGGAATCGTTGGTATCAACAACCATGTCGCCGTCGAAACCAGAGTTTCCGCCGTTGCTTGGATAATAGTTGTAGGCCAAAATCCCGAAGTTCCCATCGATATTGGCCCCGCCGATTCGCACGTCACCGCGAACGCCTTGAATACCGCGGTTGGAACCGCCTTGTGGGGCTCCGTCATCGAAGGATTCATATACGAAGCTGAGACCCGAAGCAGCAGCCCAGTTGTCATAGGCTCGTTGAACTAATGGGAACCAAGGACGAGTATTTACTGGGCCAGCGCCCCCGCCGTAAATGCCATCCATAAATGCAATGAAATTACTTGGGCTTTGGTTCGTACCGACCAACGTTCCGTCTGGAACAATACTCCATGTCACAGCCGATGGATCGCCCATGTTCGGCGAAACGCCACCGACAGGGTTGGTCCAACGACCATTTCCACCCGCATCAAAGTTGCCGAAGTTATCGCCGGGTTCGCCTGTTCCGGCGCTCCCCTGCTTATAGAAATCAATCCAAGTATCTGCATACTCTCTTGGGGTACCAGGAGCAAATACCACTCCTGCTGAGTCAGCCGCCATCAACTCGCGGCGCTCCAATGTTTCAAGCAAAATCTTGCGCAGCAGAGCGCGCTTCTTCTCAACACTTCGAATGCCACTAACCGAGTTGCCGTTTTTGAACATGGCCATTCAATTGCCCTTAGAAACCCAATACCCCGGAATGAATACCCGGATCTGTTTATTGATACCGCCTGATTTAACGCGACAAGACATTTCAGGCATAACTTGCCAACACCGCCCAGCCGACAGCCGGTATGGAGAGGCAAGTCTATTTTGCTTGCCGCACCCCGTTCTGTCACTGTCTGAAATGCTGACGAATTTTCAGATTGTGCCGAGAACCGTCCGTTTCTTGACCATAACCAACGCCAGTAACCACTTTGTCGGTTATATCAATTATGTGGATTGGTCCCACAAGCATCCCCTTAACGGAGGGTTTGTGGGCGTACTCAGACGAGCGTTGGACGTCGAGAAGCAAGCAAAAGTTCCAACTTTGACTAAAGTTGACCAATTCCCATCGTAATTTGAAGCATTAGCTCTTTACTACTACGCTGAGAAGCGGCGGTTTAGCTCGTTAATCACCATTAAGGCATCGATTGCGTTTACAATGCCATCTCCATTGCTGTCCACATATGGTGGGGATGGTAAATCGATTCCTGGACGCAAATAGCGGGTGCCATACCGATTGAGGTTATTGATGATTGTTAATGCGTCCATCGCATTGAAGATACGATTGTTATCTGTATCCCATTTGTCCACCGGATTTTGCCATAGTGGCTCATCGTTGTCCTCAATGAATAGGTCGACAGCAGCTGACGAAATACCGGTTCCTGTCGCCAGCAGTTCAAGAGACATTGCCCCTTCGACTCCGTAATCGTCGATGGCTGTTAACTCGAAATCAATACTCTGAGATCCTTGTGGCACCAGTACTGAGCCGGGCAAGGATAGTTGCCCGTTTATCGATGGCGTCAGTTGGACCAGATAGCCACCTACTGGGGCTGGAAAACTTAGCTTTACAGTGGCTCGGGTTGAATCGACAGGGTTTTTTTCCACCAAACGGGAGCGATCTACGATGAGTTGAAGCGATTCGACATCCAGTACGGACACACTATTCGAAGTGCTTCGATAGCCCGCTGCATTGGCAGATAGCATCACAACTATTGTGCCATCCAAAATCGAATCATCTTGAACAACGACAGGAATTGTTATGCTCGCTGAGCCTGCCGGAATTGTGGCGGTAGCAGGAACTACTAGTTCCGTCGTGTCCGAACTAGACAACTGCAAGACCAATGGTGACGCCTGATCGGTGTTGCTACGCGATAACGTCCAGGTAAGCAGTGCCGACCCGACATTTTCATTTACGGCGGTTTGATTAACGGTTCCCGTAATTACCTCATAGTCGGCAACTTCAACCTGTGTGGTTCCGTTTCCGAATCCTACTGCTGAAGCTGTGAGCGTGACCGTGATATTGCCATCAAGAATGGAATCATCGACAGCTTCGACGTCGACTTGGACTTCTGTTGCGCCCGATGGAATGGTGGTGGTTAACGGTAAACGCAACTCTGAGGTATCGCTAGAGTTCAGGTTGACAGTAAGCGCACCTGGCGAGTTACCCGTTCGGCGCACCGTCAATATGGTAGCTCTTAAGCCGGCGTTTTCATCTACGACACTTTTCGAGACGGAAAGTGTCAATTGTGGTGCGGCTTGCACGTTAATTGTAAATGTTCTCGTATGGGTACCACCGTCGTCGTCGGTGATCCGAGCTAAAGCGTTATAGGTTCCCGGAGTGGCGTAAACGTGTGAACCGTCGAAAAAACCTTTGGTGGCTGTTCCCGCTTTGCCCATGCTTTCAACGTTCGCATTGCCGCTTTGGGCGGCGGTACCATCCCCCCATTCGATTCGATAGGTGAAGCGTTCTTGTGTTGGGGGGGAGGCCAGTGGATTGTCATAGCCAAGATCGGTGAAGACGCCTAGTTTGGAAACTACCAACGGTGTACCAGCTACAACGTTAAAGTTACTGATGGCAGCTAAAATTGGTGCGGCATTGGTAATGCTGAGCGTCTGGCTCCAGCCTCCGAATCCGCTTCTGGCACCGACTAATTGCACATCGACGTCGAAGTTACCGTTATCTGCAAAAGTGTGAGAGCCGCGGATGGTGGCAGTTGGTTCGATCAATGTCCAACCGATATCTTGTAGGCCAGCCAAATCAAGACGCGTCAGGGCTTTGCGAACGCCTTTGCTCAAGGTTGGATCCATGAGGGTTTCTTGGCCACCATCGGTTGTGCCTTCGACCCAGTGCACGCGAATAGAATCCGTTGGAATATTGCCACCCAGATCGTATTTGCCTTTGGCGTTATTGCCCACAAATTGTGTGCCGCTGAGGTTCGTTGCCCAGCTGGGCGCGGTTCCGAATCCCAGGACATGGCAGAGTTCATGAATGGCTGCGGAAAGGAAATCACTCTCCGTAGATTCGAGTCCTGTGGTTGAGTTACTGAAGTGCCAATTCGCTGTCGATTGAAATGCGATCGAGCCTCCCCACGGCCCGAAGTCCGTAGGTGTGGATGCGAGCGCACCGGTTTGGCCACGTGCTTTGATCGTGTCCAAAAAGCTTTGCGTTCCGCTGGCCGAATAACCTCCAATGGAAGCAAGTGCCAAGGTGCTTCCCGATAGGGCCCGCGCACCAACATAGATCACCAATTCATTTGCAGCCACGTTCAGGTTTTGAACGGACGTCATTTGTCCCGTACTTGGATTCTGAAAACTAGCGTTCCACGAATTTACGCCACTAGGCACAATGGCGGTCAAGCTGTCCGCAAATTTTGTGATCAGGGTGTCCGCGGCTAGCTGCAATAAATCTCGCCGACTTTGACTGGCAAAGAAACCATTTGTATCAAGCGAATAATCGAAGCGGATCCTGAGTGAGCCAGCGTTTGGTTGACTTACGATCTGAGCAGCGCTCGAAGTGCCATCGTTCCAGGTGATTGTACCGCTAATGTTGCCCGACATTGCGGAGGTATCGATCGACCGCTCTATAGTGACTAACTCACCTTCCGTCGCTAGGACACGTCGACATTCAAGTCTTTCGAAGCGACCCATTCGGTGATGTTGCTTGGACGCGAAATTACGCAAAACCATAAACGTTCAACCTCTGCCAAACGACTCATTTCCGAAGCGGCCACAAGAAATCGGAACAACTAGGGCTTTCTCAATGGTGCCCAACTTTTTCCAAACCCGACTATGGGCGTGTAAAGGAATCAAAACGAACCCAACGTTTCAGATTAGTCGGATTATGCGCAGTTTGCTCAGGTTATTGATTATTTAATATTTGCGGGTTCCAGTCTAAACATCAGTGCGGCGTCTTAATGTTGTTTTGGTTGAAGAGTTAGGGGCAGCGGAGGACTGAGTGGTTGGCCGTTTGAGCCAATGCGGTGCTTTTACGGGCGCCTCTTGGGGGAGCGATTTAGCGGATTCCGGCAGATCACCCTCGATATCACCCAAGTATTGTTTTTGAACCTGTTTGTGCATTTTCACTTCTTCGGGAGTTCCTTCAAACAGCACCTTTCCTTCATTGATAACGTAGCATCTGTCTACTGTTCTAAGGATTTCCATGGCAGCGTGATCAGTGATCAATATGGCAATGCCCGTTTCACGCAGGCCGTTGATGGTGCCACGAATACTCTGGACGGTGACTGGGTCGATGCCCGCATAAGGTTCATCCAGCATGATGATTTGCGGATTGGTAATCAAACAACGAGCGATTTCCAATCGGCGTCGTTCGCCCCCCGATAGCTTAGCCGCTTTGCTACGCCGTATCTTCACGATATCAAATTGTTCCAAGAGCTCTTGCGTTCTTCGGCGTCGTGTCTTGCGATCCACGCCAAGTAGTTCAAGCATACTGGAGATGTTTTGTTCCACGGTGAGTTTGCGGAACACGCTCGCTTCTTGTGCAAGGTATCCCATATGCCCGTCGCGAGCTCTACGATACATCGGCCAGTCGGTTACATCCTGACCAGATAACATGACCTTGCCGCCGTCGGGCGTGACCATTCCGCAAGTCATGCGGAAGCTGGTCGATTTACCTGCTCCGTTGGGTCCCAGCAAACCGACGATTTCGCCTGGTGCGACACGAAAGGAGACACCATCAACCACCTTGCGGCCACCGTAGGTTTTCACCAGAGAATTGACGTTTAGCACATCCATGTGCTTATCCTTCGTTCTAACTGAAAGTAGTCTAACTGAATGTAGTCCGAAACGACTTCGATTTTTCGTCTATCTGATCAAACCCATGCGTCCGAATTGGGGAGCCAACATGTACGGTGAGTGGGGCCAGAGCAATACCAGTGCTTTGCCGATCAGCAATTCACGTGGCACGTAAGGAGTATACCAAGATCGTGCGTCGGCGCTTGCGGCCGAGTTGTCACCCATCGGAAAGAACTGTTCCTCTTCCAATGTATAAGATCTCACACGACGAAGTCGAAATAGTTGTGTTTTGTCCCAAGTTGTGGGAGACGAATAGACCGTTTTTAGTACCGCCAAGAAGGTTTCTTCTCGAGTTAGCTCAGTGCGAAGTGCATTTTCAATGATGCGTCGTGATTCCGGTTCGGTCACAGATTGGATTAAATTGGCGACATCATTGGATTCAATAAGCGGATAGTCGGTTAAGTGTCCACCTTTGGCATGTGCGATGTAGTATACATCCCGCCATACTTTGGCCCTTGTTACGGTGAGTTTGCCTTTAGCTAGACCAATTCCAATCGGGGCGGCATCTAAGGGCTCTTCTGGGGTCCAATGGGGGCGATCTTGTTCTTTGGTCAAAACCTTACCATCATCGAACGTTGTGGGATGATCAAACTTCGCTAGAGTTCCATTAACCCATAAGAACAATTGGTTATCGACGTTGGCAATTTTGATTCGATAGCTGCCAGAACTGCGGATCGCTGTGCGAGCGGTGGGAGGAGTGTTTTCTGGGGCTTCTTCCCAAATCTGAATTGGAGTCTTATTGCGGACAGCTTGCCAGGTAGCGACGCCATCAGCAGTGTTGATGCGGCATTGAAAACGAATGCCTTTCTCGACCAATTCAAGAACGATCGTACCTTCATTGGACGCCTCTAATGCGACTTCGAACTCTGCAAGTAAATCCCCAACCCAATGATTGCCATCTTCGGATTCAATTGGGGCAGGACCATGCCCAATGCTCGTCTGACTCGATTGAGCCAAAGCCTTATCAGGATAAAGTCCACCTTTGTAATTTGCATGGAACGAATTGTCTTTTTTGTAGACCGCATCACGTAAAGCTACGACCATTGCGTTGTAGCCGGCAAAGTCTGTAATCAAGGTGCTGGTGTAGGGATCGACGTCCTTGAGATTGGCGTTCCCTTCTCGCACTTGTCGCCATTCATCGGGAGTCGGGAAACGATGGTAGTATCGCAGCAAGCTGACGTCTTCTAGAGGTGAGTTTGAAGCATCGACACTGGCTTTCCATTCTTTTTCGTTATAGGTCGAATCCCACTTCGAACTCGATTCCTTGGGCCAACTTTGCCAATTGCTAGGCCAGCCGGTTTTCACTAAATCGGCCGATATATTCTGCGAGTCAAAAACAGGTTGTTGTAACGTTTCTACTTTGCTTTCTGGCTTACGCGCCATCTTATAGGGCTCAGAGGAGGTTTGTCCATCAACAAAGGGACGCGTATATATGTCACCATGTTGAATCAATATTTGTTCGTTTGGACAACCAATCAATCGCTTGATGTAATTGATGCGGGCGTCCTGTGGATATTTAAAAACAATGACGTCCCAGCGTTGAGGATCGGCGAAGATGTAATTGAACTTTCCAACGACAATGCGATCACCCATCACCGTTCGGTCCGATGTTTGGCGGAGGTCCAAATTGGACTGTGCTCGGCATAATGGACAAACACCGCCAATGGTGATGTAGTCGGTTCGTCCACCTGTGTTTTGATCGGTTTCTAAACTCGCGCCAGTCTGATAGTGGGCTCCACATTCGGGGCAATGGATGTCCTTGTGTGCTCCAAGCAAAGTTGGGGCCATCGAGCCTGTGGGAATCACAAAAACTTCGGCCACAAACGACTTGAAAAAGAAGGCCAACACGAGGGCAACGATGAACGATTCCAAAAGTTCCCGATAACCACCAGCCGCATCTTTGGCCGGCCGCTGTTTCTCGGATTTGGTTGCCTCCACCTTTTTCGAAACATTAGGTGAATTCAAGCTTTAACTCCCAGTTCTGGACCGCCAACGCCACCAAAAAATCGCATAACCCTTCGCCAGCAGTATATTGCTTTACTGTTTCTGCGCACATGCGAGTTCAGCTCGACGCATCGTTTCCATGCTTTTCTCCAGGATTTTCCCCACTCCTGGGCTATAGTCAAAAACCTCGACGGAAACCCAACCCGAATAGTCAATTTTACGTAAGGCCGCAAAAATGGGTTCAAATTCCACATTTCCCATGCCTGGCCCCAATAAATTGGGATCATTCGCGTGGAAATGAGCTAGCAAATCGGCGTTTTGCAAAATGATATCAGCGATCGGGGGTCCCTCGGTCGACATCGCTTTGACATCGAGATGAAGCTTTACTTTGGGTGAGTTGATTCGTTCGATCAATTCGCGTCCCTGATGAGCGAAGTTGAGAAAATTGCCTTCGGTCGGGCCAAGTGGTTCGATGGCTAAAGTTATGTTTTTTTGTTCAAGTGTACTGATGGTGGCTTTGAGGACTTCAGCAGCGTTTTCCATCGCTTCTTCATGACTCATCTCGGGTGGGAAGTTGCGTTGCAAGGGGGAGCCCAAAACCATCAAGTGTCCCCCTAGGTCATCGCAAAGCTCGATGAGTTCGAGAAAGTAGTTCGCCGTTTTTTGACGGATGCTGCCGTCTCGGGTCGTCAGATGGAAGCCGTGGGTTTTTGCCAGTAGCCAATGTAGGCCCAAGATTTCCATATCTAGCGATTGGGCTAAATCACGAATTCGTACCCTTTCCGGTTTAGAAATTGCTGAGACGAAAGGGTTTTCTGCGGGTGCCAGTGTGAAAGGCGCAATTTCAAGACCTGTATATCCCAATGCTTTAGCTTCACGCATGCCTTGTTCGAGGCTACGGTCATGGAAAAGCTCGTTGCAAATTGCGTATCGAAACATCTTGAACCTCAAAGATCAAAACAAAGAGTGGGTGAACTGGAAGGAAGAGGTGAGGGCTGATGGGGTTGGGTGTATCTGGATTTACGTTCGGTTGGTATGCTTAAGGCGTTGCGAAAACAGAAACAAGAGAGCGGCATACCCTCGAAAGATCGTACACATTGTTGTCGACCTTCGATACCGGATAAAGTGCGAGTTGGATCGATAATACATCGCTCATTGGTTTCTCTATCGCAAAGAAATGTCGCAAAGAAATACTGCGTAGCTGGATTACTAAAAGGGATAGCGCGCCAATTATGACCACGGTTGACAATTTCTTCGAATCGCTTGCTGACAATCTGAACACCCAAGGTGCACAGTCTACCGCAAAAAAACTAATCGAGTTTTTCCGACATCAAGGCGCTTATCATGAGCTTTTTGAAGCTTTGAAAATGAAGGCTCGACTGGAACTTGGCTTGCCCGCTGTTCCGCCCGGACCAGATGAGGCATTGAGTCCGTTGGTAACTGATAAGTTGGAACGCGCATTGATCGATGCTTGCCGAACTGTCGGGCTCTTACTGCTTGGCAATGGACGAATTCGTGAAGGCTGGATGTATATGCGCCCGGTGGGAGATCGCGCTGCCGCCGCACAAGCTTTGGCCGGCATCGAGGCCACGTCAGAAAATCTGGATGAACTGATGGATGTACTGGTCAATGAAGGTGTCGACGTTGAACGTGGCTATCAGTTGTCTCTCAGTCGGCTAGGTACTTGCAACAGCATCACCCTATTTGATTCTACAATCGTGTATAAATCGAAGGGGGATCGCCAACAGGCGGCTGCTCTGTTGGTTCGACATGTACATCGAGAATTGATGAACTCTCTACGAGTTGATCTCGGTCGACGTGAGGGAAAACCGCCGTTGGGTGAAACCGTGGAAGCGATCCTGGGCGAACATCCAACACTGCTCAAAGATGGATCGTATCATTTAGATACGACTCACCTTTCATCGACCGTTCGCATCGGTAGGGTCTTGGATGATCCGACGTTGCAAAAACTCTGTTTGGACATTGCGCATTACGGTCGCAATCTACATCCACAGTATCAGTATCCCGGTGATGAGCCATTTCTTGAATTCTATCCCAATTCAATCGCCTTTTTCCGCACTTTGCTCGGGCAGCATGTGGAAGCCGGTTTGCGTCTATTCAAACAAAAAGCAGAATCATTGGATGTTCGTGAACATGGTACTGTTGCCATCGAAACCTATATCGATCTATTGAGTCGTGTTGGACGGCATGAAGAAGCATTTCATTCGTTCATTAAATTTATGCCCGAAAATGCTAGACCTGTTGGCATCGCCCCATCATTGCTGGAACTCTCGCAACGTACTGGTTCCTATCAGCCGATGTTGAAGCACTGCCAAGAAAAGATGGATTACCTTGGTTATGCTGCGGCCTTATTGCAGTCTGCGAGTGATCCCAATACGCCACCCACGAAGACCGCTTCGATTTCAGGTTAGACCGCCTAAGCGACCGATCCGAGATTTGAAACGACAACCCTTAGTTCTAACACCAAATTATTTTCAACATGACACGCGAATATAAGTCACACGAATGGTTGGGGGACATCCAGGGAAATAGTTGGGATGTTGAGACAAAAGGGGCTGGGCCTGAAGGCAAATTGCCGTTAACCGACGCGATGTTGCGTGATCTTCCCAGCGGTGATCTGTTCGGCCTGACGCAGAATGCGGGCATGGGTTGGGACGTACAACGAATGATGGGGCCGCAATTCTTGTTGCTCAGCACGCAAGGTGGCATGAGAGCGGAGAATGGTTCCCCTATTGCTTTGGGGTACCATACAGGCCATTGGGAAGTGGGACTGATGGTACGTGCTGCGGCAGAAATACTCAGTCACGCTGGTGGAGTGCCGTTTGCTGCCTATGTCAGTGATCCCTGTGACGGGCGAACGCAGGGGACCACCGGTATGTTCGATAGCCTCCCCTATCGCAATGATGCGGCCATCGTACTGCGCCGCTTAATTCGGTCGCTCCCTACACGCCAAGGTGTGATAGGGGTCGCAACTTGCGACAAAGGACTGCCAGCGATGATGCTCGCTTTGGCGGGATCGTCTTTTCTGCCGTCGGTGGTTGTACCCGGTGGAGTTACTCTGCCACCGATAAAGGGCGAAGATGCAGGAAAAGTTCAAACCATCGGAGCGCGTTATGCCCATGGTGAAATCACTCTCGAAGAAGCCGCCGAAGCGGGGTGCCGAGCTTGCGGTTCGCCGGGTGGAGGCTGCCAGTTTTTGGGAACAGCTGCCACCAGTCAAGTCGTTGCAGAAGCATTGGGCATGACTGTTCCACATGCCGCACTCGCGCCAAGCGGCCAACCGGTGTGGTTGGAAATGGCCCGTCAGAGTGCCAAGGTTCTATGGGATATGTCCCAGAAGAAGATCACCTTGGCTGACATACTAACAGAAGATTCCTTTCATAATTGTATGGCCGTTCATGCTGCTTGCGGTGGTTCAACCAATTTGCTGCTGCACGTTCCGGCAATCGCTTTTGCTGCAGGAATTAGACGACCGTCCGTTGACGATTGGGCTCAAATCAATCGCCTTGTACCACGCTTCGTGGATGTTCTTCCCAATGGGCCAATGAATCACCCAACCGTTCGTCTCTTTCTAGCCGGCGGAGTACCCGAAATCGCTTGGCATCTACGCGAGATGGGTGTATTGCGAAGCGACGCTAGAACTGTTACAGGGCAAACATGGAACGAGATACTTGATCAGTGGCATAAATCGCCGCGGCGACAAGCGATGCGTAAATTGTTGCTCGACCGCGATGGAGTCGATCCTGATCAAGTGATTTTGCCCCCGCAGGTCGCTAAGGAGAAAGGGCTGACAAGTACGGTATGTTTTCCACTTGGGAATTTATGTCCGGAAGGCTCAGTCATCAAAGCGACTTCGATCGATCCAAGTGTGGTGGATGCTGATGGTGTATATCGAAAAGTAGGGCCTGCTCGTGTATTCGCAACAGAAAAGGAAGCAATTGCTGCGATCAAAGGTCGAAACTCTCAACCGATTAAGCCGGGTGACATCTTGGTGTTGATTGGTCGCGGACCGCTTGGCTCCGGTATGGAAGAAACGTATCAAGTGACCTCTGCTTTGAAACATATTCCATGGGGCAAACATGTTGCCGTCATTACCGATGCTCGGTTTTCCGGCGTGAGCACAGGGGCATGTATAGGGCATGTTGGACCTGAAGCACTGGCGGGTGGTCCCATTGGCAAATTAAGGGATGGGGATGAAATCGAAATCATCATCGATCGCAATGCTCTCACTGGCAGCATTAATTTGATAGGTACTGCGGGACAACGACTTAACGCGGGCGAAGCTGCTGAATTGTTACAATCACGCACTCTTCATCCACATGTTCGCCCCGATGCTCAATTACCAGATGACACCAGACTATGGGCGGCCTTACAACAAGCCAGTGGTGGTACTTGGGGCGGCTGTGTCTACGATGTCGACCGCATCATCGAGTTATTGCAGGCTGGACAACGGGCGCTGTCGTAAACTGAAGTACGCCAAGATCTATAGGACGTAAAGCTTGGCTTCGGGTTTGCGGCCAATGTCCCAATGCTCGATTACCGCTGCGCCGTTCGAAACCAATACACCACTGAGTGCCCGCGATACCTTGATTGGCACAAAGTTCCGATAGCGGAATAGCAAACTCACTCATCCAATGCGAATCCGAATGATGCTGCGCTACAAACCAACGCGGATTCCATTGAGTTAGCCCCCAGCATGCATCGCGAGTTAGACCCCTTTGGTCGACCTCGAATTGAACCGTTGTGATACGATCTCTATCGATATCAAGTGTCAAGCGAACGCGGTCCTCGTTAGTCAAATCGCTGTCATACTCACGACGCGCTGCGGCTGTACTGCGTTTGGCCAACGGATCTCTTTCACAACAGACCCACACAAACAACCATTCTTCGTCAAATGCGATCCGTAACTCTGTCTTAAGCTGAGGTATTGCGGAGGCATCATTGGCGAATTTGATCGAGTCAGCATGCTGCCAACAGTTATCGTCAGGTAAACCATCTAACAATGGGCGATCGATAGACTGAGCGATCGTGATAAGATCGCGTCCAAGATTTGGTTTGGGGTGAGTGATACCAGTGGAGTTACTCCCAGGATTGGCGACCGTGCCGGTCGAGTTCCAAAGTGAGGTCTCAATTGCGGACGCATTTTGCCAGGCTTCCGGATAGCTCTGCAGCGAGAGCAAGCGAAGTCCGTTCTGTACATCCGCAATCAGGGGCGATTGAACCGAGTAGCGTCGATACCAACTCGAGAACTGAAGGAGAACGTCAGGCTCACCTACCATGATCGGATGCCGAAGTGGTAGTTGCTCTCCTATCCATTGCATCAACGCTTGATTGGTGGGTTGGCTGGTTGAATTCACGTCCGAGGTTGGAGCGTTTGTTTCGTCTGAGTTCAGAGGATTTTGTTTATCCGCAGTTATCGAATCCATTTGCGAGGCTGTCATTGCAAAGGGACTTGTGGGAGGCGTGTCGTTACCGTTTGCTGAAGCTGTAACCACTCCGGATGCGCGGTTTGAGTCTACGGCTGATTTGATTTCTTTGTCACGCCAGTGGTTGAGTTCGGAGGAGGAGGCCACTGCCAATAGCTGGCGCCACATAACCTCAGCGGAACCACCGTCCGGTTGGCGACGAATTAATGTCTCAGCAACCATTTGCCACTGCAACCATTTCCCTTGCTCGCGCAGTCGATCTGCTAACCAAATTAAAGAGATTTCCAGTTCATCGCGCGTGAGTGAGTCGACGACCTGTTTGAAATAGTCGTCCCAAGATTCGTCTCTCGAATCACGACGACTCGAATCGAGCAATCGTTGCAACGATTTGCGTCGCGCAGTGCTACCGAGCACTACTTGTAAGTTACCTTGATGTCCCAAATCGATTTGTCGAGTGGCTTCAGAAGATGGAAGAAATCCGGATCCCAAATCAGTCGCGGTACCATCACCGGGATTCTCTGCATAAACCAAGAGCAAAGACTCTGCATGATCCAGATCGACTTGTTCTTCGATTAACGTAGTAGCTCTTTGTGTAACATCGCCAAGTAATTTGCCAGACCTCTTTAGTACATGGCTTCCTGTCATTTCTAAGCTACGAGCCTTCGCGTGAGAAATCGAATAGACCTTGTGAATTTTTTTCTGCGCTGCCTTTTGCGCCAGGTTGTAGTTTTGGTCCTTCATGGTTTGTGCACGATCGAGCACAGCACGCAAGACATTATCCTTTACAACGTATCCAGACGGTTGCGTGCCGTTACCAACTATGATCACTTCCGGAGCATACTGTTGAATTGTCGCCACAATTTCGCGATTCGTGAAAGTTGCCTTGCCAGCACCTTGGGCTTCCAACTGGTTCGCTTCCGTGAACTCTTGGCTCGATACAAACTTTACGAGGTTGACCCCGATGGAACAGGCTGCAGCTTGGATGCGCCGATGATTTTGGGAGCCTTCAAATGGTTCTTGGGCAGGGTCGGTAACGATGAGCAAACCGGTTGAGCGTTGTAGTTCGGTGGCACAATAGGCAAGTGAAGTCCAGGGAATTCTCTCGCCTTCGGAGACGACAAACAGCATTCCCAACTGCGAAAACCCTGTTCGCTGAACCCACCATGATTTTCCTCCATCACGTGTGGCGATAATATCGCCTAACTCGGAGATAGCCCACCCACGATTCTCATCGAGGAAGGTGAAGTTTTTTAATGAGGCTGATACAGGGTTTTCAATTGCTTGCCAGCTCTTTCCAGAGTCTTCACTGCGAGCTAGGGTTTTGCTGGGCTTTCCTGAGGCAAAGAGAACTTGCTGGTTGCATCTGAGGACATCTACAGTGGTTAGGAAAGGAGGAACAAATGTTTTTTCTAAGTTGCTTTGGTCGGCTAAGGAACCGACAAGAAGTTGTTGGCGGTTATCAAGGCCAATGATCCGTTCGCCATTACAATGGAACAGCTTCCATTTTTGTTGCTTGCTAACAGGCTTAACTTGATGGAGGGCCCAATGAATAGCGGGACCATTATTTGCGTTGCCAATCCAACCGTCCACCAAGGGGTAAATGTCTTGGTATTCGCCGGTTACATTAGGAGAGGGACTCCAGGATCGGCCAGCATCTAATGATTCAAACACACTTGAACCTAATTGCGTTGACCAACCTCCCCAGGTAATCAAATTGCCTGCTTCGGTTCGACGAATTCCATGCAGTGGGGGCAACAAATGCTGTGGCACATAATTCCATTTCTTGCCACCATCGGTGGTGGTCAAGACTACGCCATATAATCTCCGCGAAAAAGGTTGAACCGCGAAACCGACAGCCCAGCCTCGAAGTGGATCCACAAAGTAGATGTCCCTCAACGCACAGGTTGTACCGGACTCTTGCTGCTTCCAATGGATTCCGCCGTCTTCACTAACCAAAATCAAACCGCGATCGCCAACGGCCCATATCCGATCTGATGAGAGTGGAAACAAAGAATGCAATTCGGCATCTTGTCGCTGGGCAGCGACAAACGCATCATAAATGGCCGATTGAATTTGTGCCGACTCTTTGGCCAAGAGAAGTGTTGGGATATTCGCGAAAACAAACGCCCCAATTGCCGCCAGTGCTACAAATAATGGGCCTGACACGCTCGTTGGTGCGATTACCTGAAACTGGCCCCTGCTCTTCAGTCCATCCATGGATTGAAATCCCTGCCTCCATCATTTTGTTGTGATCCGTTCTTAATGGACCAAAATTATTCTCCCAGGTCCACAGCAATGACCATCTCTCTTAGCCTGTCGTGGGGGAAATTCACAAACCAACTTAAAATCAAAAGCTAGCAAAGTAGTCTGTTGCCAGAGTTCAGCTTCCTTGAATCGACGAACTCGATCAGCCCCAGTCAAGAGTTTAGGCGGATGGAATTTGATCGATTAATTCTAATTCGCTCCAAAGTGACGGGTTCTCTTCTGCTGGTAAATCTCGACCGACCGTTAACGATTGCCAGCCGAGTTCTCGATCGGCGATGGCGAAGTGGAAGCCGAGTCGTGGATATTCAAAGGGATCGAAGCCGGTTAAGGCGACGTTAGAGATCCCGATGAATAGTTGGTAGCCGTTGCGAGCGAGTCGCGACCGAAGTTGAATCATACCTCCCGCGACTTCATGAGGATTTTCTTTAGCGCGAGCGATAGCTAGCAAAGCGCCTATGGGGCGGTCTTGTCGTGGCCCGCCACCCATCGGAGTAAAAACAAATTGATGACAGTACCGAGTGGCACGTTGGATACCTGGTGAATTGCGCGTGTCGATCCACATGTGAAGTCCGTCACTTTCTTCCATGCGACTTGGGCGGCACCAAGGATATTGTGTTTTACCTGTTACGGTTAATTGAAATACCAATCCCTTTTTGCACCAACCGCCGCGAAGTTCTGCAAAGGACTTGTTGCCAGATAAGCGGTCGAGTCGAGGAAAAGTGTAGGCTTCACTCAATGTCCATTGATCCGAAAATGGATCGAGATCAGCCCGATACATTGCGAGACTAAAACGAAACAAAAGGGCTGGATCGACTAAACGTCCTTTAGCATTAGGATCTACACTAGACATTCTAGTTTGGTTCCTTTTCAGGCGAAGAGTCGTGATTCGAAGCCGGATACGATTCTTGATATCGACTTCGTTCTAGATAGGGGCCAGCTTTCAATACCGGTGCTAGGGCTTCGCCCGTATAGCTGCGAAGTTTCTCTGTTGGAGCAGTTTCTTGGGGTTTATCTTTGTTTTTCTTGCTCGACTTACGGGAAGGCTTCGCGAAATCAACCAAGCCCTCGGGCGTGCCGGTGAAAACCACTTGTCCTCCTTCGAGTCCCGCTTCGGGGCCCATATCGATAATCCAATCTGCTGATTTGATCACATCCAAATTGTGTTCAATAACCACCACGGTATTGCCAAGATCGACTAGACGATGCAAAACGAGTAACAGCTTGGCAATGTCTTCGAAATGTAATCCGGTCGTTGGTTCATCCAACAAGTACAACGTTTTGCCGGTGTCAGGGCGAGATAACTCTGCGGCCAATTTTACGCGTTGTGCTTCACCGCCAGAGAGCGTTGGGGCGGCTTGCCCTAACGCAACATAATCCAAACCGACGTCGGACAGGGTCTTTAGAATTCGAGAGATGCGGGGATGATCCGAGAATAGTTTTGCAGCATCGTAGATAGGCATTTCCAATATTTGGTGTATTGAGTAGCCATGATACTTCACTTCCAACGTTTCTTCGGTATAGCGTCGGCCTTTACATGCATCGCACGTTACCCATACGTCCGCCAAGAAGTGCATTTCAACTTTGATCTGTCCATTGCCTTCGCACTTTTCGCAACGCCCACCGGGAACATTAAAGCTAAATTGACGTGCAGTAAATCCCCGCTGGGCAGCCTCAGGTATTTGAGCGAAAAGATGTCGAATGTGTTCAAAGACACCGGTATAAGTTGCGGGGTTACTGGTGGGGCTTGAGCCCAAAGGCGATTGATCAACTGCCACAACTTTGTTGATTTGGTTGATACCTTCGATTCGCTCGAAGGTCCCCACTTTTCCGCCGTATCGATGTAGGGCACGGGCGAGAGCTGGGTACATAATGTCGTTAACCAACGAGCTCTTGCCGCTACCGCTCGGGCCAGTCACAGCCACAAAAGCGCCTAATGGAATCGACGCTTTAACATTTTTGAGAGTGTTTTCTTTTGCACCATGAATGGTCAGCCAATGTCCACTCGGTGATTCCCAATCGCCAGAACCTTTCGTGAATTCGAACATGCGCCGGTTGGACGGGATCGGGATAGCTTTGGATCCGCTGATAAATGGTCCGGTTACCGAGCCTTCGATTTTCCCGATTTCGTCTGGACTACCGGCCGCTACGACCAAACCGCCTCGCCTTCCGCTACCTGGTCCAAAGTCTCGCACCTGATCGGCACCCGCGATCACATCACGATCATGTTCAACGACCAGAAGTGTGTTGCCAAGGTCTCGCAATTTGTGCATCGCTTTGATGAGACGTTCATTGTCACGAGGATGAAGGCCAATGGTTGGTTCGTCGAGCACGTATAAGACGCCGCACAAGCCACTACCCAGCTGACTTGCCAAGCGAATACGTTGGGCCTCTCCTCCGCTCAGGGTGTTCGCCGTGCGGCTCAGCGAGAGATATTCCAAACCGACATCCAGAAGAAACTCGGTTCTTTGCTTAAGTTCGCGAATCAGTTCACCCGCAATTTGTTGTTCGCGCGAGGTAAGTGTCCAATTGGACAAGACGCTATGGAGTTTACCAAGTGGCATGCGTACTAAATCGCCAACGGTTCGCTCACGAAATCTAGCAGCGGCAGCGTCGGGCCGAATTCGGCTACCATTGCAGGTAGTGCAATCGATCTCAGCCACAAACTTTTCGAGACGCATTCGCTGCAATTGGCTCAATTTTGAGGCTTGTTCCAGCGTAGGATAGAGGCCTTTAAACTGAAACCGAATTGGGCGCGAGTTGCCTTCCAGTTGAGTTTCAAACCACTGATCCCCTGCTCCAAAGAGCAACCATCGACGTTGACTTGGGGTTAATTCACCGACGGGAGTATTTCCGGGGATACCGAGTTGCTCGGTCAATGTGACCAACATTGCTTTGGCGATTTCGGTATCGAGGCTGGGCCACAACTTGCAACCCCCTTCGAACAGCGATTTATCGCTATCGAGCAATGAATCAGGATCCGTTCCCGTTTGAGTTCCCAGGCCTTCGCACGTGGGGCACCATCCCAAAGGCGAGTTAAAGGAAAAACTGTGTGGTGTAAGTTGTTGAAAACTAGTACCACAGCAAGGGCAAGCCAACATTTGATTGTGAACAATATTGGTCCAGCGTGGTTCAGGGCGTTTTTCATCGACCTCAGCAACCACCATCGTGCCGACACCCAACGCGAGAGCTTGTTCGACACTTTGAGCTATGCGCGACCGCGATGATTCCTGAACAGAGATACGATCCAGTACTACTTCCACACGATGGTCATCGGTCTTCTTTAGTTTGGGGGCTTCGTCGATAGCGTAGGTCTTTTGGTCGACACGAACGCGAGCATAGCCTTGCTCACGAAGCTCTTTCCACAACAGTGAAAGATCTTCTTTATGCTCTAGATCAATGGGGGCCATGATGTAGAGACGTGATCCTGTAGGATAAGCCATCAGTTTATCTACGATTTGATCGACGGTCTGTGTGGTAACAGGCACATCGCAAGTCGGACAATACATAGTTGCCAAACGGGCCATGAGCACGCGCATATAGTCGTAAATCTCTGTCACAGTACCCACGGTACTTCGGGGAGAATGGCTGAGATTTTTTTGTTCAATTGCGACTGCTGGGGATAGCCCTTCGATGCGATCCACTTTCGGCTTGGGCATTTGCCCAATGAATTGGCGGGCGTAGGAACTAAGGCTTTCTACGTAACGACGTTGCCCTTCAGCATAAATGGTATCCATCGCTAGAGAGCTTTTGCCGCTACCGCTTGGGCCACAGAAAACGGTCATCGCATTTCGCGGCAGCGTCACATCGACGCCACGTAGGTTGTGCTCAGTCGCACCTTCGACAATGAGTTCCTTTAGCTCGATGATTTCGTGATCAAATTTCGGCTCTTCACTTTGGTTCTTCGATTTCTTTCCTTTACCGTTTTTGGCAGGTGCGGCGGCGGGAATGACTAAGGAACCACCATCAAGGTGACGTCGCAATGATCGCCCCGTAGCACTTTGCTCACAGTTTGCGAGATCCATCGGAGTTCCGATAAAGATCACTTCGCCCCCACCGGCACCACCTTCGGGACCCAGATCGATGATCCAGTCTGCCGTCTTGATCACGTCTAAGTTATGTTCGATGACAAGAACCGTATTGCCACGGTCCACGAGATCGTGAAGCACTTTGAGCAATAGACGAATGTCAGCGAAGTGTAAACCGGTGGTGGGTTCGTCGAGCAGGTACAAGGTTCTGCCGGTGCTGCGGCGGCTTAATTCACGGGCGAGCTTGATACGTTGAGCTTCACCACCAGATAACGTGGGGGAAGGTTGGCCAAGATTGAGATAATCCAAACCGACATCGTGTAAAGTTTGCAGCTTCTCTGCAATTTTGGGGATATTCTCAAACACCGACAATAGTTGGCCTATATCGGTTTCGAGCACTTCGGCAATCGATAAGTCCTTGAATTTTACTTGTAACGTTTCCCGACTAAATCTCTTACCTTCGCATACTGGACACGGAACCCAGATATCCGCGAGGAAATCCATCTCAAGCTTATTGGCCCCATTGCCTTCGCAAGCGGCGCAGCGGCCACCTTCAACGTTGAAACTGAATCGACCAGGAGCATAACCCCGGCGTTTGGCATCTGGCAATTGAGCGTATAGATCGCGTATTTCGTCAAAGACTTTGACATAAGTTCCAGGGTTGCTTCGCGGCGTGCGACCAATTGGACTTTGATCGATTTCAATAACTTTGTCTAGGTGCTCGATACCTTCGAAAGCGCGATGTTGTCCCACGGGCAATTGGGCTCGATGCAAAACATTGCGCAGATAGGGTGAGAGGATATCACCAATCAAAGAACTTTTACCGCTACCGCTAACCCCGGTGATGCAAACAAATTTTCCGAGGGGGATTTCGCAATCAATGTTCTTGAGATTGTTTTGCGTGGCTCCTAGAACTCGAATCGACTGACCGTTACCTGGGCGCACTTCCGTTCGAACTTCGATTTTCTCTTCGCCCGATAGATACTTCCCGGTGATACTCTTGGGATTAGCGGCCAATTCGGCTGCTGTGCCTGATGCGACCAGTTCACCACCACGAACGCCAGCTCCAGGGCCAAAGTCGAGCACCAAATCGGCAGCTCGCATGGTATCTTCGTCATGCTCGACCACTAGCAATGTGTTGCCCAAATCACGTAGTCGTTGTAACGAAGAAAGGAGCCGATCATTGTCGCGAGGATGAAGCCCAATCGAAGGCTCGTCGAGTACATAAAGTACGCCTACTAAGCCCGACCCAATTTGACTTGCCAAGCGAATACGTTGGGTTTCGCCACCTGAAAGGGTCGGCGCAGGGCGAGATAAAGTCAGATACTCAAGACCTACGTCGAGTAAGAACTTCAAACGAGCGCGAATTTCTTTTACGGCTTCCGTTGCGATCAACCATCCTGTTTCATCGAGCTCAAGGCCAGCGAAGAACTCGGCGCAATCGAGCAATGACAACTTTGAAATGTCGGGCAAGGATTGCCACGTCTTGTTTGCAAATCTAGGAGAACGGCTTTCAAGTCGAACGAATCGACCTTGTGGGCTAAGGCGATCGCCATGGCAGGCGTCGCAAACACCTGTCACGATGTAAGGTGAAAGTTCTTCTTTGAGATATTCTCCCGCTGCTCGATAGCGGGCCATCAATGCGGCGATGATTCCATGAAATTCGCCATTTTTGTACAGCGATCGCGGACGGCTGCTGTTGGGTCCAAAAATACGATTATGACTGGGGGGACCATAAAGCCAAGCGGCTTGATGTTCGGCGGAAAGTTCACCCCACGGCGTTGATATGAGTGAGCCCCGCTTCAATTTGAAGCAAGTTTCTAAATCCGTGGAAATTGTCTGCAATTCTCCACGTTCGTACTTGGCCATTTCGGTCCAAGTTCCCAACGGAGCAATTGCCCCTTGTTTAAGCGACTTAGTCGGATCGGCGATAATCCGTTGCGAATCGAGCGTTTCGGTTTCTCCGATGCCCTCACATGCCATGCACATGCCTTGAGGACTATTGAAGCTGAGCATTTGAGGAGAGGGAGGCGGAAAGCTATTGCCACACGAAGCACAGGAGTACTGCAATGAAAAAACTTGGTCGCGATCTGCAGGTTCTGTTTGCGGTTCATCGCCAGCAGGCACTTCTGCCGCAACCAGCATCGTCCCTTCACCGAGCTTCAACGCTAAATCCACCGCTTCCGCCAACCGCGCTTTCTGCGATGACTGGATGGCAAATCGATCGATAACGACTTCGATGTTGTGGCGAAGTTGTCGTTCCAGCTTGGGAGCATCGGACAACCGAATCACACTGCCATCGACTCGCGCACGTGCAAATCCTTGTCGGCGTAGATCTTCGAAGAGATCTTTGTATTCTCCCTTTTGCCCCCGAACTAATGGCGCGAGAAAAAATTTGACCAACTCTCCATCGGATTGGCCGAGCAAGCGAGCCACGATCTGATCACGTGTTTGCGAAGTGATCGGTTTATTGCAGGTGGGGCAGTGCCCCTTGCCTACACGAGCATAGAGTACGCGCAAGAAATCGTGAATCTCAGTAACCGTGCCGACTGTACTGCGCGGATTGTGGCCTACCGACTTCTGACTAATCGAGATCGAGGGACTCAAGCCGCCGATGTAATCGACGTTCGGTTTGGGAAGTTGACCAACGAATTGCCTAGCATAGCTGGATAGACTTTCCAGGTAGCGTCGTTGACCTTCAGCATAAAGCGTGTCAAAAGCGAGAGAGCTCTTGCCGCTACCACTTACGCCTGTGACGCAAATCATTCGATTGCGAGGCAAAGTGACATCGACATCTTTCAGATTGTGTTCGCGCGCTCCGCGGATGACGATATTCGTCGTCGTTGCCATGGCGATCCTTCTGACCAACCCCCAAGAAATTGCGCACCGGATGTGGTGATCCAGTACGCCGAACCAAACCTTCTATTGTCTCAATCCAGCACAAAAATGCGACAGGGGGGAGAAAGATAGGCTACGGATCGCGTCGCAAATCGGTTCCTTCTGGGTGAAAATTCTCTAAATACCAGAGTTTCCAGCGACTTTCGTCAAACCGATAATTTATTTCGGGGTACAGCGCCGTCAAAGCGGTCAGCACCGAAGTGTTGTTCACTGGTTCAACCACTACTTTGGGCTTTTGAGACGCTCCAATGCCAAAACTACCTGCTGAATCGGTGCCATAGGTCTGTCCCGATCCCTTTACCTCGCGTTTATGCTCCGTCACCAAGGCCTGAATAAGATGCCACGTATAGCGTTTGTCCTGCAAAACAGCCAAAGCGGCTCCCGCTCTTTGCACCTGAACATTGTTTTCATGGGTCAACAAACGCGAGTATTGGACCGCAGCTTCGGCGGCGGCTTTCTGTTTCACAACATCTAAGGCAGCCTCTCGGACCTTTGTATTCGAGTCTTGTACGGCAGCAACGATAATCGCTTGGATCGCATCAGGCGTTGCGAGGCGAGCCAGCAAGCCAACAACCAAGATCCGGAATTCGATCGGGTTATCCATATCCTGCAACTGGTCGATCAATGGTCCGACGGCCACTGGATCCTGAATCGCATCCAGTTTTACTTTTGACTTTGTGGCTCGAGGCCCGCCGGAAAAGACGTCCGTTTTCCACGCCTTGATATCACGTTTCCAGCGAGTCAGTTGTTCTGTTCTAGCTTGGTCTGCTTTCAGTTTGTCCAACTCTTCGGGTATACGCCACTGAGATCCATCTTTGATCCGTCCACTTCGCAGCATCATGTCATCCCGCAGAATCCAGCCTTTTCCATCACGAAGAAAGTCAAGGGCGGTTCGAGCTTGCAGGTGATCTGGGTCAATTTCGATGACTCGCCATGCGTGCTGGTATGCATAAGCTGTAAGGCTGTTTTGTTTGCACCATTGGTACATTTCCCAATGGGCCTCTGCGGTTTCGCTTAGCTTCTCGATTCGGGACTGATACTCTGCTTCCTCAGGGCGTTCTTCTTTGGTGATGTCTGCTTTATTTGTATCGACGGCGACTCGAATCCCTGGGGCAACATTAATTTCCACGAACTTTTCAGTTGGATTTACTGTGCCGACGACGGCCCCACCACCTTTGATGCCAACTTTTTCATCAGCCAAAATTGGGGTACTTACTTGTGTCCCAATCAAGCTACAGAAGAGTAGAAGTTTTACATGCATTGCGGTTTCTCGCAGTGAGCGGCAAATGGTAGTCCAGAGCTCAAGCCTGGCGTTGCGACACGAACCACGCCATTGGTGAATTATACGCCATGGGCCACGCCAAAAGCAAAGTAAATAGATTTCGCCCTCCAGGCATGTCGTTATTCCAATAACCGTTATAACCCCAACAAAAAAACAACGAAAAAGCCCAGCGAAC
>JBILTA010000595.1:0-3833 GCA_044371785.1 Pirellulaceae bacterium
TCCCATGCGACCCTATAACAAACTAGTCCATCCACGCTCCTGGCGAGCCTTCATGGAATATGGCAATGGTATCGTTGGCGATATGTGCATCCATATGCTCGATTGCGTTCGCTGGATGCTCAACCTCGGCTGGCCCGATTCTGTTTCTTCAGAAGGTGGTATCCTGGTTGATAAGGCCAGCAAAGCCAATATCTCCGATACTCAAACGGCTACGTTCGCCTTTGGCGATCTTCCCGTCATTTGGCAACATCGCACCTATGGCAGTTCACCTGACCCTAAATACCCATGGGGCCTAACGATCTATGGCGATAAGGGAACTCTTCGCGCTAGCGTCAACAGCTATGATTTCCAACCACTTCATGGTGGCGAAGCCATTCATCGCGATGTAGTCATGGAACTCGATAAATACCCAGAAGACAACACGGAAAAAGATCTTGAGAAACATGTTGCCCCAGCGATTCGCGGCCACATGCTCGACTTCCTCGGTGCTATCGCCAGTGGTGGCAAACCAGTCGCCGATATCGAACAGGGACACATCTCCACCACCAGCTGCATCCTGGCTAACATGTCGATGGAACTCGGAAGATCCTTACGCTTTAATCCAGAATCACATCGGATCGAAGGAGATGACGAAGCCAACAAGTTACTTCGTCGCCCTTATCGACAACCATGGACTCACCCTGAACCAGATCAGGTATAATTGTGTCTCTATAGAAAACTCCACACTCGAAAAACTCTACACTTGGTGCGTGGAGTTTTTAACCATGTGTTACGCACGACCCATGTGTTACGCAAGACTGTTCGCTCAAGATTTAAAATTTGCTCCAGATAGAAATCGATTTGTAGATGTCTGCCGCTAAATCCCGTATCGCCATTGTTGATTATCAGATGGGCAACCTTCGCAGCGTCGAAAAAGCGCTGGAACACGTGGGAGCTCAACCTGAAATCACCAGTGATCCCGCCAGAATACTATCGGCAGATAAGATCATTCTGCCAGGCGTGGGAGCTTTCTGCGATGCGATTCGCGAACTGCAAAACCGACAACTCGTCGAACCGCTGCGAGAATGCATTGCCTCAGGTAAACCGTTTCTCGGAATTTGTCTTGGCCTACAATTACTGTTTGAAAAAAGCTACGAGAATGGCGAATACGAGGGGATGGGCGTCTTAAAGGGCAACGTGGTCCGCTTCAACTTGCCACACGAATTCAAAGTTCCACACATCGGTTGGAATCGCGTCCACCCACAACAAGCTGATGTTCCACTAATGCACGAACTATCAGCCGATCCATACATGTACTTTGTACATAGCTATTACGTTGTACCCGCAGATCCGTCTGTTGTTTGGTTGACCAGCGATTACGGTGGCCCCTTCTGCGCCGCCATTCGACGCGACAACCTTTTCGCTACTCAGTTTCATCCAGAGAAGAGTCAGAAGGAAGGTCTACGACTGCTAAAGAACTTTGCGGAACTGTAGTCGCCTCTATTTGAACCGGCTGCCAATCGCGATCGACCAATAGCCGCGTAAGAATCATCGTACCTATCAGCGCTATCAAAGCACCCCAAAAGCCCCACGCGCTGCCAGGCCAGAAAGGGACCCTGATCAACAAACTCCACAGCAGCAAATGTATCGCAGCAGCCACAAACAATAACGCAGGTGGAATGGTTAAGGGAAAATCCCAACGACGAATCATTGGATACAGAAACGCCAACAGTAAACACCACACTAAAGCGGTTCCTAACGCACCCTGCCAACCAAACACAGCCCCCAACCAAGCCCATTGCCAAATCCAGTCATAAGCTTGCTTCGTGTCGGCATGTGAGCTGAGCAATTTCGGGTCAGCTTTCGGATACAACGAGATCAATGTGGCACGTGCAATCAATACGCCAACGATCACACCCGTCAGTACTGTCATCAATCCAGCCAAATAGAGTTCTTGCCCAACCAGCGGCCGCATCGATTCCGACTTCCAGTTGTAAATCAAAAGATGGGGATAACTCAGTGGCGGAACAATGGCTAACAACCAGCCGGATATCACCATCGTAGGCGGGAGCAACAGCCGATTTCCAACCACCAAGGCTGTCGTCATCAAATACAATAGCGTTAGCGCAAAATACAGCGTTCGGCCAATCAACAAGGAATCCCACCGCATTACCAATCGCGCGGGACTTTGAACATTGTAACCATCTAGAGGAAGATTGATCCCACCATAAACAACCTGAACCCACACCACAGCACAGACCATGGCCCCCGCAATGATCTCGATGACCATATAGCGCGGCGGAATTGGTAACCGGCACGAATGACAACGTCCGCGTAAACTGAGCCAACCGAGAATGGGAACGTTGTCGCGAGAACGGATGGGGACGCAGCAATAAGGGCAATACGACCCTCCACCAATCGTCTCGTGACGTGGAGCCCTTAAAGCGACCACGTTCAAGAAACTTCCCAAACAGGCCCCCACAGCAAACGCCCATAAAATCACTACGGCGTCAAACAGGGAACCAATAACCTCACCAGCCCCTCCGAAATGACGTGGCTGATAGAAGTAAATCAGGCCGACATCGATCGCGACATAAGCAACCGGAAAAAGCGCGAGGACGATTTGAACAAGCAAATGCGGCCAATTGGTTCTGCGTCGTCGTCGCCTAGCGGGCATAGTGGCCGATTTCTGTCGGGGATAAATTAGGAATGTCGGGAACGATCCGCACCATTCTAGCCAAACCTCTATAGTGATGTGAATGTCCGATATCTCGGAACTTTTCATTTCCGAGTGTTTCGATGCTCAAATCGAGCCGCCAAAGCTCGAACTCCCCAAATTCCAATCTCCGTCGCTCAACACGCTGACCATCATCCGAAATGACTAAGCTAACTGCTTCTCGCGAAGTGCCCGAAATTCGAATCACCGCTCCACATGCAGCACCTCCTAACATGTCCGGTGATTATGTCGTGTATTGGATGACGGCGTTTCGCCGTACCGAGTGGAACTATGCACTGCAAAGGGCCGCACAATGGAGCGAAGAACTAAAGAAACCCTTAATCATCTTCGAACCATTGCGAGTTGGCTATCGTTGGGCCAATGATCGAATGCATCAGTTTGTGGTCGCCGGCATGCGAGACAATGCAATCGCATTGCAAAAAGAAAAAGTGACCTACTATCCCTATCTGGAAAAAAAACGTGGTGATGGAGCAGGCCTCATCGAAGCTCTTGCGACCAAAGCAGCAGTGATCGTGGGGGATGAATACCCTTGTTTCTTTCTCAAACATCTTCCGAAATGGTTTGCTTCAAGAGCTGCCTGTCGATACGAAATCGTCGACTCGAATGGCTTAATGCCGTTGCGTGTGCCTGACAAAATATTTACCGTCGCGCATTCGTATCGGCGTTTCATGCAAAAGCAGGTGGAGACCGTTCTTTCACAAAAACCGTTAGCCGACACGTTATCCCATTTCCGTTTGCCCACTCCCGTTACGGTGCCGAAAGAGATTTTGCGCAGATGGCCCATGGCCAAAATGGCCCTGGACACAGCGCCTTTCGATTGGAGTGATTTCGATATTGATCATTCGGTTGCTCCGACGGACTTTATTGGCGGACGCCGCGAAGCCCGACGACGCTGGCAGAATTTCCTTACCGTACGATCGATACGATATGACGAAGATCGCAATCATCCAGATAGCGATGGTAGCAGCCATCTATCGCCCTATTTGCATTTCGGCCACATCTCTTCCCATGAGATGTTTTTCGAACTTATGGAACATGAAACTTTTAAAGCAGAGCAATTAGCGCGGCCCAATGGAAAAGTAAATGGATTCTGGAATTTAAGTCCATCGATAGAAGC
>JBILTA010000596.1:0-3831 GCA_044371785.1 Pirellulaceae bacterium
TACCTTATTTTTTCTTAACACGATTGGGTGAGCGACATGCTTGGCTGCAATAGAGGACGCTTTCCCAGTTTTTTTCCCATTTTTTGCGCCAAGTAAATGGACGCTGGCAGGTGGGGCAAATTTTGGTAGGGAGCTTTAACTTTCGATCACGATTTTTTCCCATGATCGCTATCTCTCACTGAATTCGCAACGGGATGTACCAAGTTTGCTGTGCGCTCTGTTTGGTCTTCGACAAAATTCGAACGTTGATCACCGAGGGCTCGGGCAATGGCACCTACAACCACTTCTTTCGCACCGGCATGGAGCAGAGCACGAGAGACTTCGTTGGCCGTGGAGCCACTGGTGAGCACATCGTCGATCAGCAGGATTCTAGCACCCTGCCAACGGCTCGGAATTTTGGCGAGAAAGGCCCCCTGCACATTGGCTTTGCGTTCGGCAGCTCGCATCATCCCTTGCTTGGGAGTATAACGCGTACGGCGGACGAGTTGTTGAGACCAGGGGATATGCAGTTCCCGGGAGACCGCTTCGGCAAGGACTTCGGCCGTCGAAACTTTGCGCATCAAACGCCGCCACCAATGCGATGGGACGGGGATGATTAAGTCGAGCTCAGACGCGACACCGGTCGCCAGCAGGCGAGCGGCCAAGAGTCGACCGAAATAAAGTGTGGTCGCTTCATGCCGAAGTTTTTTCATCGCGATCACAAGCTTTTGCAGCTGGCCGTAATAGGGACCAACCGCAACGGCTCGTTTGAAAGACCAAGAGCGACCTTGGCAGCGGAGACAGCCGTTCGTTTCCGGCACAACTTTCGGTAAAGGGGCACCGCATCGCAGGCAGGCATGGTCGATCAACGATAACGTCGGAATGCACTCGGCGCACAAAAACGATTGGCTGTGATCAATGGGACGTTGGCAACATAGGCAGCTTGGTGGAAACAGTAGGTCGATCAAGTCATGCGGCAGGCGGCCGATAGTAGTGGTCCAGCTGCGGTTGGGGGAGTCGTCTCGAGGTTGACTAACGATTTGCGACGGCTCGGCGGAATCGCACGAAGTTGAGTCCGCCAGCGTAGAGGCAGCGTGGAGCACCGTTTCTGCAGCGACGCGCGAGCCCAACGACAGACACCGGGGTGCTGTTTCCTGGCGATTTGCTAGCGTTTCCGAGTCTGGTGAATCCATAAAACGAGATCTTTCCCTTGACCTCATTCAGCCCATTTATCTACATTGCCCCAACCGCAGCAGCTTACCGCTCCTGAGGTACCGAGGAAAGGAGTTGTCGTGTTTTCTATAACGATGATTGATCGTTACTTGCTCTGGCTCTACATGCGCGTGTTGCTTTTGAGCTTCACTAGTTTGGCAGGGCTATTGGTGATTATCAATCTTTTTTCGAACTTGGATGATTTCATCGAGTATGGGAAACGCGAGGGAGAGCTCACGACCATATTGTTGCAATATTATGGTCCTTTTTTGTTGAGCATCTTCGAGCGACTGTGTGGTTTGTTGTCGATGATGTCGGTTTTGTTCGTTGTCGCTTGGCTTTACAGAACCAACGAATTTACAGCCTTATTGGCAGCGGGCATCAGTAAAGGTCGAGTGGTGCGACCGCTGATTGCTGGCTCGATTGCCGTGGTTACGATTGCGGCAGTGAGTCGTGAGGTGATCATTCCGAAGTATCAAGATATCTTGGATCGCAAGCCGCAAGATCTCAATCCGCAATTGCCACGCATTCTCAAGCCCGACTTTGATCGTGAGACGGGCGTTGGTATCAGTGGCCGTCATCTATTACCCAGCAAAAACGAAGTCGTTGATATCTCCTTGCGTTTACCGCCGCAGCTATGGCGCGATGGACGACAGATATTGGCTGTGAGTGCTATTTATGAAAAAGCGACCGAGGAGCATCCGGCTGGTTATCGATTGCGATCGATACAATCTCCGCTGCAACTGCCCAATAATGATGATCTCAAGCTGGGAGAGCGTGCGGTGGTGTTGACGGCGAAGCAACACAGTTGGTTGCAGCCGGGTGAGTGTTTCTTGGCGACCAATGTGGACTTTGAAAGTTTGCGGGGTGGCAATTCATGGAAGCAATATGGCTCGACGGCCGAATTGATCGATCGGCTTTATCGCCAGAACACTCATTTTTCAGCGGACGTCAAGGTGCGGGTGCATAGCCGATTTGTGCAGCCCATTTTGGATATGTCGTTGATTCTATTGGGGTTGCCCGTGGTATTGACTCGCCCTGATCGACATTTGTTTTGGGTGGCCGGAGCTTGTTTCGGGGTCGTCGCCATCTTTATGGGCGTTACGATGGCGATTCGCACGTTAGGTGAAACGGGCTATCTGCTTGAACCTGCTTGGGCTGCGTGGCTACCCATCTTGCTGTTCTTGCCTTATGGGTTCGCGAAATCGCGGGCTGCCATGAAGACCTGATATCTTCTGGCTGCTGAGCACTCTGAAAACGAATCGAGGACATGGCTTGCGACCATGTCCTCGTTGTTTTTTACTCTGCTTGAAGCCTTCGCCGATTCCAGTGATGGAATGAGGGGCGAGCTGTTTCGAACTAGAAGTTGTAAGAGTCGTTTTCTGGATCGAAGTCTTTGTCGGTCAAGCCAACGTTCGGTTTCAAGTTGAGATAGGTGTATTCTTCGATGACTTCGGGTTGAGCACCTTCCTCGGCAGGCCAATCGTAGGCAGCATAACGAATAGGCATTTGCAATTCGTTGTCGATAAAGATCTGGGCCACATGGAAGTCATAATGCGGCTTCTTTTCGTTGTGTCGAACTTCCAGAACCGTACAAACTCGTTCGCCAATCTTCGCGTTTTGGCGGAACTTCACTTCGCAAGGTCCATTGCCGCGATCGCGTTCACCGCGCTCGATCAATTTGACAACCAAGTTTTCAACACCGATATCGGTCAATGGATAACGTTGACCACTCATAGCCAAGCTGCTGGTTGGGCTCAATGGGATCGATGGAAGGAGACGACCTTTGAAGCCTCCTTCGTGGGCGAGCAAGTTACCATCACGTTGGTTTTCTACGTACAGCACTTCGCGACCTTTGATCGCTGCTGGTTTGAGGAAGGTCAAATAGACCGAGAACGGTTGAACGATCTGTCCATCCACAACTTTGCGGTTGCGAACTTTGCAGGACATGTATTCATATTCGCCGAGTGTATCGCCAATTCGTTCTCGTTTAACGATCGTGGCTGTGTAGTCTTGCACTTCAGCACGAATCCGTCCCAAGCTCGTGCGAGCCAGCTCAAGAGCTGGATCGAGCGGGTGGGCTGCAGGTGCAACACCTGAAGCATCGTTTTTGCTGAGACGATAAACTGGTTCGGTGAGCTTAGATTCTTCTTGTGCGAAGGCTACCGAAGAGAGTGATAGTGAAAAGCCAGCGCACAGGGCTAGCATTGATTTAAATTGAAAACGCATGATTTGAATCCTTCCCTGGAAGGGATAACTGTCCCCGGCCTCAGCTAATCGAGAGCCATCTCGCGGCCCATTGTGAGAGCCAGCTCCGGGCCCTCTGCTGTTGTATGTATCAGCTTTTGGCTTTCCCTATCCTGAATTTTCCTCCCCGGCTTACCCCGTTTACTACGACCGTCATGGCTTAACGGGGAAAACTGGGGTAAATCGGAGGCCATCTTGGTAACTTAGTATTCAGGTTTCGGTTGTGCGGCCACCGCCCACTATTGGCTATAACAGTTTTTGGTTTTGGTGGGAATGCGGGTTTTTGTAGCTCGGCAGTCCGGTGCCGAAACGTAGCACGGCAGTCCCTGCCGTGATCGAAACAGATACCAGCTTGATACTTGCGTAAAAGGGGAACGAGCGTGTTCTGGACGC
>JBILTA010000084.1:0-12157 GCA_044371785.1 Pirellulaceae bacterium
CGCATTTGAATCGCCATCCACAACAGCATCAGTGCTTGAAGTGACCAACTGGCGGTGATCCATTCTCGCGAAAGGATCAGAGGCATGGTGGTGGCCAAGAAGCAACTAGCTAATCCGAGAAAGACTACCAACAAATTGCGGTCGACAAACTTGCGTTGCAGTATGGTGAAGAAGTGAACTGCAAAATAAACTGTCAGACCAATCGTGGCTGCGGCAATCCAAGTCCGGTCGTATGCTTGATCGATAAGACGATAAGAAAGGCCAAAGAAGATGGCCGTGTTGAGAAGCAACGATAGGATATCGAGCAAGTTCGTATTTTGACTGCGAAGTTGTCGATTGAGGAACGACATGGTCGAGAACAGGACGAAAAAGCCTACGACAAAGGGATAGACTTCCGTAAAGTGCGAAACATCGTAAGCCCTCATCGACAGCAGTAATAAACCATAGTTGGCAACGAAACTCAAATAGTTCAGGAGCGGCCAATTTTTGTAGATCGCAATCGCTAAGATTCCGCAACCGAGTACCAACATGTATCCAAGGAGGGCAGGGAAAGCTACCACTTGTGTTTCAAGCACAATAGGTGTTCCGTATCCACCCACGATTCCGAGTACTGCTACCAGCATTGAATTAAAGCGAACGGATACACCACCTGCCAGCCCTGTGATACATGCCATGAGTATGAAAGCTGGGGTAGCTTCAAGCATGCCGAAAAATTGATGAGCTGCAAAGACGGCAAAATACAGCGCTGCAAAACCACCACCCATTAAGCCCTGGCCTAAGATGTGATAGCGACGCCCAAGAAGCTGTGTGCCGGTGATTAACATCCCAAAGCCCGCGACCGATGTCAGTACCACGCGAGCAGTTGGACCAAGAATGCCCTTATCGATGGTGTACTTCAAAAAGAAACCGATTCCAACGACCAAGATCACAATACCGATACGCAGCAGCCATTGACTCGCAACGGCAAATTCCGTGGAGACACCTTTGGGCAAGTGTTCTTCGCCGACGATAATCCAATTCCAGATTTTGTTCAGAGTGTCGCGAGCGGCTTGTTCAAAAGGAGTGAGCACGCGTTCTCGCGGTACTTTAGCAGTAGCTGTGTGCGATGTTTGTTGCCAAGCATCATCTGCAGCTTGATTGTAGGTAGAGTGAGATTGAGATGGATTTGACTCAATGGAAGCTTCAGCCAAGGAGGCGTCGATCGGTTCACTATCAACTGATTGGGGCGTTGTATAGGTGAAAGAGGGAGGCAAAATTGGGAGAGATGTTACTGGAATCGGTGGTTCCGTTGGTGTCGCCACCTCGGTGGTTGATGCAGTAGTCGATGGAGATGCATTCGCCAACGATTGAGCATTCTGAATCTTGATCAACCCGTGAATTTGTTCCAGGTAGTTATATAGGTGAGCAAAACCTATTCTCTGTTGTTCTTCCAGTCGCCAAAGTTTGCCCAATGCCACAATGGGTGAGACGACCAAAATCAGAAAGGTGCCAAAGGCCATCAGTAAGAGAAGGGGTTCCACGGTAACCTCACAACAAGGGCAGGGAGTTGGGCCTGAGGGGAATTCGGTCAAAATCACTTCACGCGATCGTGAAATAGGGGTGTCAAAAGGGTCTAGTGACCGTTTGCTGGACAACTTCACGCGAATTCAGTGCCATTTGAGTCGAATATTGCCAAAAATCGCGTAATATGTACTCCCGGCAGGGGGGCGATAGCCAGTAGCGGCTCCCTTATCCGTTTCCTACCATATAGAGGCGCTGCAAATGGGGTTTAACCGCAAGGGTAGGTATGCAATGAGAAGTTGGCTGCTTGGTTTGTTCTGTGTGTGTTTTGTCATTCCGTCGAGCGGATTCGCACAACAGGCTCGCTATCAGCTGGGAAAGCAGGTCATTGGCTTCGAGACGGCCTTTCAGCAAAACATGTCTAAGATCGAAGCCCGTAGGGCCGTGCTTCCAAGTTTGGAGCGAGCTGTGCAAGCTTTCTTCAGCATGTCTTTCGCGGGTGCCGAGAAATCGATTGATGATGCTTGGTTAAAGCTGCTTCCCGACGATCAGCAATCTCAAGCAGCCTCCCTCATCCCGCTTCGCCTCAACATTGCAAATCACTGGCATGACACGAACACAGAAGAGTTAGAAATCGAACTCTCCTCTGCATATGAATCGAAGAGTCCATTGCAGCTGCCGGTAACGCTGCAAGTTGAATTTGCAGATAGTCGAGGGAAACGCACGGCGGCCCAAACCAAGTCACTTACACAATTGCCATATAAGGAAGTTTTCTCCATCAAGGACTTGGTCGAAGGGGATTGGGGGATCTGCGTCACATTAGAGTGCAACGGCATACGTTGGACGTTGCCAAGCCAAATTGTTTCGCGGACCGGTTCGCTCGAAGCGCGATTGAGCAAAGCGAAGGAAGGTTTCGAGCAACAGAAGTCCAAAGAGCCCGATACGAAGCAACGCAGTCTGCAATTGATGTTGAATGTATTGCGTGACCTGAAAAACGGCCGAACCCTTGAGACTGATTTCCCTGCGCACCAAATTTTGCAAACAGTCGAGCAATGGACTGCTGATACGGTACAGTTGCCGGCATCTGCGAACGCTTATTTGCCTGGGCAATATTGGTTTGAGTTAGATGGAAAAAAATCAACGACCGTTGTGCGGGTATCAGTGCCAGTGCAAGCGGAAGGCAAGTTGCCTGTGCTCTTTGCGTTTCACGGGGCAGGTGGAAGTGAAAACATGTTCTTTGACGCGTATGGGGCGGGTGAGATCGTGTCGCTTTCCAATAAAGCTGGTTATGTGTTAGTTTGTCCGCGACAACCGCTGTTAGGTGGTGTGTTATCGGTCGAGGAAATGTTGGGGCAGTTGTCGAACATCGTGCCGATCGACACGGAACGCGTGGCCGTATTGGGCCATTCCATGGGTGCTGCTCAAACTATTGCGCAAGTGGAACGCGGTAAGCCACAAACGGTGCGCGGAGCAGTGATTCTGGGCGGTGGACGCAGTATTTCCAAACCGGACATGTGGCGATCGATCCCAGTCTTTGCGGGAGCGGGCGAACGAGATTTTGGCAAAAGGGGCGTACAACAATTTGCGGCCAGTTGTCGTAAAGAAGGAGGAGTTGTCCGCGAAGAAATTTATGAGGCGATTGAACACCTGGGGATCGTTCAGGTAGCGTTACCCGATGTTTTTAGTTGGTTAGAACCACTGTTACAGAAATAGCCACTGTTACAGAAATAGATTGTCCCGTCGAGATGTGGTATGCTAGGCCAGATCCGAGCCACATAAGGAGTATCTCAGCATGGCGTTCATTTATTCAGAATTCAGTCGACGCAAAGTACAGTTAGTATCTTGGATAGCTTGCGGATTGTTATTTTGCGGATGCAATAATCAAACACAAGAATCTAAACCGGGTGGGCCCGTTAGTCCAGTTGCTCAACCTGCGAGCGACTCGGGTGAGGCGAAGTCGGCAGACGATTCAGAATCAGAAGCGGGCGAAACTTCAACCCTAGCCTCGGATTCGCCATTTAAAGAGAATCAAATGGAGGGGGATGTGAGTAAAGACAATCAAGAATCGAAGTACAATCCACTGACGGAGTTTGAACAGTGGGTTATCTTGAAAAAAGGGACCGAGCGTCCGTTTGTGGGTGAATACACCGACAATAAATCGGAAGGTACCTACGTATGCCGTCGCTGCAACGCTCCACTCTATGAATCGACTTCCAAATTTCAAAGTGATTGCGGTTGGCCCAGCTTTGATGATGAAATTAAAGGGGCCGTGGATCGACATATCGATGCGGATGGCTACCGAGTTGAAATCGTATGCAAGAACTGCGGTGGTCATTTAGGTCACGTCTTCGATGGGGAAGGATTCACGGCTAAAAACACCCGGCATTGCGTGAACTCCGTATCGATGAAGTTCTACAAAAAAGGGGAGCCACTTCCCGAAGTGATTAAGCCGACCAAGTAATCGTTGTGAGAAAGTAGTTGCCCCTCCCGTCCCATCCCCTCCTCACCCTGCAAGGAACCTTGTCATGTCCTCCTCGTCAGAACTCCCGATCCTAAGTAACGAAGGCACCAGTCGGCGCCGTTTTTTACAAGCTTCGTCTGCTACGCTGGCAGGATTGGCAATGATGCCACGAGGCCTTTTCGCTGGTACAGCGTCAAGCAACGAAGCGGAAACGGTGATAGGCGAACTCTATGGGAGTTTGACCGAAGCACAACGCAAGACAATTTGTTTCACCCTTAATGACCCAGTGCGCGTCCGTGTTAATCCTAACTGGCATGTTACCAAACCGCTGATCGGCAGCGACTTCTACAACGAGAAGCAAAAGGCGATGATCGATGAGATCGTACGCAAAGTGACCAGTGAAGAGGGGCATAAGAAGTTGATGCAGCAACTGGATGAAGATGATGGAGGGATCGGTGCTTACAGTCTCGCGATCTTCGGCAATCCAAGCCGCGGCGAGTCGGGTAAAGATCCATTCGAGTGTCTGATTACGGGACGACATCTCACGCTTCGCGCTGATGGTAATTCGATTGAGAACATGGCTTTCGGCGGCCCCATCGTTTACGGTCACGGCGAAGAATCGAGTGCCCAGGACAATCTCTTCTATCATCAGACCGTACAAGTGAATAAAGTTTTTGGAGCTCTTGATGCGAAACAAGCCGAAAAGGCTCTGTTGAATCAGCCACCGGCAGAAACCAGCGTTCAAGTTCAAGGCAAAGGTGGTTCTTTCCCCGGGCTAGCTGTTGGGGAAATGACTTCAGATCAAAAAGGATTGGTAAAGGAAACTCTGCAGAAACTGCTGTCTCCGTATCGTGATCAAGACAGTAGTGAAGCCATGGCGATTATTGATGCGGCGGGTGGATTAGACCTGTTGCGATTCGCGTTTTACCAGCAAGGGGATCTTGGGCAAGATCGGATCTGGGATATTTGGCGAATCGAAGGCCCTTCCTTTGTATGTCATTTCCGAGGTGCCCCACACGTGCATGCTTATTTGCATATCGCTGGTCCAAGTCAGGTTGGTTAGCCTCGCAAGTTAACTTTTCTCTGTTATTCTGTCAGCCGCAATCGTTTGGCGATTGTGGCTGATCGCATTCTCGCCTTCCATTTCCACTCCTCAGGATTACTTTATAAATGCTCCGGCTTTCATACGCGCTTAGTGCGCTGGTCATGGCTCTGTTCTCTGTCACCGTGCAGGGACAAGATTTCGAGTTTAAGTCGGGAGACCGAGTTGCCGTTCTCGGCAATACGCTGGCAGACCGCGAGCAACACGACGGGTACCTGGAAGCCAGATTGCAGGCGTACCTCGGCGAGCTACAAGTATCGTTTCGCAATCTCGGCTTTTCGGGCGATGAACTCGATCTGCGTCTCCGTTCGCAAGATTTTGGTTCACCTGAAGAATGGTTACGTAAAACTAGAAGCAACGTGATATTTGCTTTCTTTGGGGCAAACGAAGCTTACGCCGGTCCAGAAGGTATCGAAGCTTTCAAAGCAAAACTGCAGAAGTTTATCGGTGATACGGTAGGTAAAGATTTTGGCGGATCACCCACACGTTTGGTTTTGTTCTCGCCGATTGCCCACGAAGATCTGGAGACCCCGAACCTGCCTGATGGTAAGGCCCATAATCAGAATCTCGAACTGTATACAGCGGCAATGGCTGAGGTTGCGAAAGAAAATAACATTCGATTTGTCGATCTATTTCATCCAACGCTTGCTATTTACAGCGAAGAAAAATCACCGCTGACGATCAATGGTATTCACCTGACAACGCGAGGCAATGAGCTCGTATCGAACGTGATGGTGCGCGAGTTGCTCCCTTCGAAGGTGGCCAACAAAGTTGCTGACGAGAAAATTGAAGCAATTCGAAAAGTGGTTGTCGATAAAAACTTCTATTGGTTTAACCGTTATCGCACTACGGATGGCTTTAGTATTTTCGGTGGTCGAGCCGATTTGCGATTCGTCGATGGTCAGAGCAATCGCGACGTGGCCCAACGCGAAATGGAAGTACTCGACGTGATGACCGCCAATCGCGATCCGAAGATTTGGGCCACGGCTCAAGGACGCGATTATCAGGTGGATGATTCAAACACACCTCCATTTATTCCAGTTATCAGCAACAAGCCGGGTGATGGTCCCAATGGTGAGCATCTATTTTTGACTGGTGAAGAGGCGATTACGAAGATGACGCCCGGCAAAGGGATGAAAGTGAATCTCTTCGCTTCAGAAGAAATGTTTCCGGAGTTGGTCAATCCTGTGCAAATGGCGTGGGATACCAAAGGACGATTGTGGGTGGCTGCTTGGCGAACCTATCCCCACTGGAAACCTAAAGAACCGATGGATGACAAATTGCTCATTCTCGAAGATACAGACGGAGATGGTAAGGCAGATAAGTGCACGACATTCGCGGGTGATATCCACAATCCAACCGGATTCGAATTTTGGAACGGTGGAGTCTTGGTTGCGCAAACACCTGACCTTCTCTTTTTGAAAGACACCGATGGAGATGATCGAGCTGATGTGAAGTTGCGAGTTCTCAGCGGCTTAGATTCCGCCGATACCCACCATGCTTCAAGCTCGTTTACGTTGGATCCAGGTGGAGCTCTGTACTTTCAAGAGGGCACCTTTCATCATACGCAAGTGGAAACACCGTATGGGCCCGTGCAACGTGTCGCCAATGGCGCAGTGTTCCGCTATGACCCTCGCCGTCAAGATTTTGACATTTACACATCGTATGGATTTGCCAATCCGCATGGACACGTTTTCGATCGTTGGGGACAGGATATTGTTCATGATGGGACAGGGGCCGTTCCTTACCATGGCCAAGTCTTCAGTTCCCATTTGAATTTTCCTGATAAACATGGAGGTGCGCCAACGGTTTATCAGCAGCGTACTCGTCCATGTTCGGGCACCGAAATTTTGTCAAGTTCCCATTTTCCAGAAGAGATGCAAGGTGATTTGCTGGTCAACAACGTGATTGGCTTCTTGGGAATCCTTCGCTACAAGTTGAAGGACGATGGGGCAAGTTTTTCAGCTGATGAAATGGAGCCGATTGTCTCTTCGACCGAGCCTAATTTCAGACCCGCAGACGTTGAAGTAGGGCCCGACGGAGCCATTTATTTCGTCGATTGGCACAATCCGATCATCGGTCACATGCAGCACAATCTGCGCGATCCAAATCGCGACAAAACACACGGTCGCGTGTACCGCGTTACCTATGAAGGCCGGCCGCTATCGGTTCCAGCAAAGATCGCCAATGAGCCAATCGCCAATTTGCTTGAGTTGTTGAAGTCGCCCGATAATCGCGTTCGTTATCGCGCGAAACTCGAATTGGGAAGTCGCCGCACGGAGCGCGTGATGGAGTTGCTCAAGACTTGGATGAATTCGCTTGATCCAAAAGATCCTGACTACGAACATCAGATGCTGGAAGCACTCTGGCTGCATCAACATCACAATGTATTCAATGAAGAACTACTCGTGCGTATGTTGTCGAGCCCAGATTTTAGGGCACGCGCAGCGGCCACCTTCGTGCTCTGTTACAATCGCAACCGAACGGATAAGACGTTGGATTTGCTCCGCAAGTTAGCAGCGGATGAACATCCTCGAGTGCGTATGGAAGCGGTTCGTGCGGCTAGTTTCCTTACCGACCCATTGGCGATCGAAGTGGTGGTGATCGCTAAATCTCGTTCAACGGATCGTTTCCTCGATTATGTAATCCGCGAAACCGAACGGGTGCTGCAACCTTATTGGAAAGGTGAATTAGATCAAGGGCGAACCTTGGCGATGACCACTCCAGAAGGTTGGGATTTTTACTATCAACAACTACCAACGGAGGCGTTAGTAAAACTTCCATCGAGTCTTGAAGTGAGTCGTCAGTTGGTGACACGTTCCAACGTTACAGACGACATTCGTTTGAATGCGGTTCGTGATTTGGCGACGCGAAACAGCCAGACTCCGGTTCAAGAATTGGTTCGGATTATTCAAGAAATCGACGCCAGTACAAAGCCGATCGATGACAGCGTCGTTTTCGATTTGGTGCGTCTCTTAGGAGCTCAAGGTGCGGATCAACTCGGTTTGATACGTAACGAACTTGAGAGATTCGCAACGAGCGCGAAGTCGCCAGTGATTCGACAGTCGGGCTTGTTGGGGCTTATCACAGTAGATAAGTCAACCGACAAAGTTTGGGGACTCGCCAGCAGAAATGTTGCCAGCTTGCGAGATTTGATTCGAGCGATGCCGTTGATTTCGGATACAAGTTTGCGTTCTACGCTCTATGAACGAATTGTCCCGCTGTTGAAAGGCTTACCGAGTGAATTGGCCTCTGCGACGGGTGGCAAGTCAGGAGCTTATGGTCGCTATGTGCGTATCGAATTGCCTCGACGTGGAACTTTGACGTTAGCTGAAGTCGAAGTTTATAGCGGTGATCGCAACATTGCTCGCAGTGGCAAAGCGACGCAAATGAATACTAGCCACGGCGGTGCCGCTTCGCGTGCGATTGATGGCAATAAGAGTCCAACCTATGGTAATGGCGGCCAAACCCATAGCGAAGAAAATACGCAGAATCCCTGGTGGGAGTTGGATCTCGGTGAACCCGCGGCTATTGAACGCATTGAGATCTTTAATCGAGGTGAAGGATTCGCCAATCGCTTGGAAGGCTTCACGTTGTTGGTGTTGGACGAATCACGTAGTCCCATATTTGAACAAAAGAACGTTCCTGCTCCACAAGAAAGCAGTGTCTTTCAATTAGAAGCGGGTGGTGTTGAGGGAGTAATTCGTCGAGCAGCAATGGAAGGCTTAGCTTCCGTTCGCGGTCGCGAAACCGAAACCTTCGAATTGCTTTCGCCATTTGTTTCGGAACGGACGGAACGAGTTGCCGCAATTCGAGCTCTGCGCCGTTTGCCAAAGAACTCGTGGCCGGCAGATAAAGCTTCCCAATTGCTAGGCGAAGTGATGAAGTATGTGGCAGCGATTCCAACGGAAGGGCGTACTTCACCCGCTGTTCTAGACGCAATGGAGTTCGGCGAGTCCCTCATCAGTTTGTTGCCGGTGGAATCGATTCCATCAGCTCGCAAACAGTTACGTGAATTGGGCGTGCGTGTGATTCGACTTGGCACGTTGCTCGAACGAATGTCTTACGACCAAGAGATCTTGATTGTCGAAGCGGGTAAGCCTGTAGAGTTTATCTTTGAAAATAGCGATATGATGCCGCACAACTTAGTGATCGCTATGCCAGGAACGATGGAAGAGATCGGCATGTCGGCCGAAGCGACTGCCCAAGATGCAGGAGCTGCGGCGCGACACTATGTGCCTCAGTCTGACAAGATCTTGTTGTCTAGTCGTTTGTTGCAGCCGTCTCAAATCCAACAATTGAGCTTTAAGGTTCCTGCTAAACCAGGTGTATACCCGTATGTTTGTACGTATCCCGGGCATTGGCGGCGTATGTACGGTGCGATGTATGTTGTCGAGGATATGGATAAATATTTGGCCGATCCGGATGGATATCTGGCGGCTAATAATTTAGAGCCTCAAGACGCTTTACTGAAAGATCGCCGCCCGCGAACCGAGTGGAAGCTGGAAGATTTGGCTTCGTCGGTCGAATCGCTGCAAGGGGGGCGGTCCTATGGCAACGGGCTGCAAGTATTTAAAGTAGCGAATTGTATTGCTTGCCATAAGATTGGTGACCTCGGAGTAGCAATCGGTCCCGATCCGACTAAGCTAGATCCTAAAGTGACCTCCATGGAAATCTTGACCTCGCTTTTGGATCCCTCAAATAAGATCGACGAGAAGTATCAGACCTATCAGATTCTTACCGAAGATGGCCAGGCTCTGACCGGTATGATTTTGAAGGAAACGACCGACACAATCGAGTTGATCGAGAATCCACTGGCCAAGGCTGATCCAGTTGTGATTTCCAAAGATGAGATCATGGAACGCAAGAAGTCACCAGTGTCGATTATGCCGAAGGGCTTGCTCGATAAACTGACTCGCGAAGAGATCTTGGACTTGATGGCTTTTCTTGTCGCACGCGGCAATGAAAAACATGAGCTGTTCCAAGGATCTGCCCATGACCATCACGGCGATCACAAACATGACGATCAACATGATCACTGATACAGACAGTTGAAATTCCCACCTCAATAGCCTCATTCGACTAGCGTTGGACTACGTTCAACGCTAGTCGGTCCCCGAATGAATAGTAAAGGTTTGTAAGTTCATGCGCAAATTGATTGCTCTTTTCGTTTTGTTTGTCGCGGGTAGTTTGCATGCCGAAGAGAATTACACACCAGCGCGTTTCGAAATCACGCCCTTAGTCACCGGCATGTTGAGACCGATGGAATTGTCGGTCGCCAAAGATGGGCGAGTCTTCTACATCGAGTTGACCGGCCAAATCAAGGTTCTCGATCCGAAAACGAATATCGTTAGTTTGGTAGGTGAACTCCCCGTTACGATCGAACAAGAAAATGGCTTGATCGGACTAGCGTTGGATCCGAACTTCGAGAAAACGAATTGGATCTTTCTGCAATATTCACCGCCGAATTTCTCCGGACAATATGTGAGCCGTTTCACGCTGGCGGATGGCAAGCTTGATTTGTCAAGCGAAAAAGTATTGCTTACTTATGAAGAGCAACGCAAAGAGTGTTGTCACCATGCAGGTGCTCTCGAGTTTGGCCCTAACGGGGACTTGTATATCGGCACAGGGGATAACACCAATCCATTTGGGGATTCACAAGGCTTTGCACCAATTGATGAGCGTCAGGGCAAATCTGCGTTTGACGCTAGACGCACATCGGCCAACTCGAAGAACTTTAATGGTAAGGTGCTTCGCATTCGCCCTTTGCCGGATGGTACGTATGAGATTCCGGATGGTAACTTGTTTCCCAAGGATGGCACTGTTGGTTTACCCGAAATCTATGTGATGGGGTGTCGTAATCCATGGCGCATCAGTGTGGATCAACGAACAGGTTACTTGTATTGGGGAGATGTGGGGCCAGACGCTGGCGGTGATGGTTCCCGCGGACCACGCGGCTATGACGAACTCAATCAGGCGCGTCAAGCAGGTTTCTTTGGTTGGCCACTTTTCATTGGTGATAATTACGCTTATCCCGATGTGGACTTCGAAACCGGTGCCATAGGCTCAAAATTTGAGGCCGCAAAACCTGTAAATGATTCCATGAACAATACGGGTACTAAGGTGCTGCCACCCGCTCAGCCAGCATTTATCTATTACCCTGCGGGAACCAGCGATAGGTTTCCTGAAGTCGAATCTGGGGGGCGAACTGCCTGTGCGGGTCCCGTCTATTATTTCGATCCGAAACATCCTTCGACGACACGTTTCCCAGAACATTTTGATCGAACACTTTTCTTTTTCGAGTGGTCGCGCAACTGGATTATCGCAGTTCACATGGATGCAGATTCGAAAATTGTGAAGTTGGAACGATTCTTGCCACAGCAGAAATTTGTACGACCTATCGATATGGAGTTTGGCCCTGATGGTGCTATGTATCTTATTGAGTACGGCGAGACCTGGGGTGTCAATGCAGATGCAAGGTTAGTTCGCATTGATTATGTTCGCGGCAATCGTTCACCGGTCGCTCAAGCGACTGCAGAAAACAACATTGGACGTGCGCCGTTACCAGTAAAGCTGTCGTCCAACGGGAGCAGCGATAAAGATGGAGATGCACTAAAGTATCAATGGTATGCGATTGAAGCAGGCACTCCGAATGCAACTCGCAAGTTGCTCAGCGAAGAAGCGAATCCAGAAGTAAAGTTTGAGAGCAACGGAACATTCAATGTTGAATTGGTTGTAAGCGATCCAGCGGGAACACGCGGTGTCGCAACAGTCCCGGTGATGGTGGGTAATGCACGACCGGAGATTCGATTTGTGAATCCCGCTCCAGGCACATTCTTTGATCCACAGCAAAGCGTGAATTTCCAGATTTACGTTCGTGACTTTGAAGATGGAACATCCGATAACGACGAAGCTGAAGAGAAGGAAATCGAGTTCTTGGATTCGGATGCGCCGCAGCGTGTGAATGTTAATGCAATGTTAGTCGATTTGCCACCGAATCAGTTTAACGCAGCTGCGGATGCAGGGCCGCCTGGTCTACAGCTTATGAAGAAGAGTGATTGTTTCAATTGCCATTCGGTCGATCAACCTCGAGT
>JBILTA010000597.1:0-3826 GCA_044371785.1 Pirellulaceae bacterium
ACTTACCGTCTGGTCTTGGATTGTGATCGGTTGCGACTGTTTCATTCCAAGAGCGTGCCATACAAGATAGAGGCCCGCCACGAAAAAAGGGAGGACGGACCAGAGCCAAGATGAATGCAGTCGATCTGTAAACGTATTGGCGGCCTCTGCCACAGTTCCCATGACCAGTAATTGCACGGCATTAATTACTCCAATCGAGAGTGTCATAAAAGCAGCGGCCATCAGAGTTTGTTTAGCAGGAGCCCTGAACCAAGCGTAAAGAAAGATCAGTGGATTGAGGCAGAGTATTAAGCCGACCCAACCGAAACGAGGATTCGTAAACGAACCCAACGAAGGAATCAGTATCGAGAAAAATCCAATGAGCGCCGCGACGGCCATCAAAAATGCGATAACTCCAGGTACAAACTTGGAATGGTCAAAATTCCTGGTGGAAGGCTTGGATGTTGAGATCGCTGGGGTTTGGAAAGGATTTGGGGAGGATTCCATTTTACGATCTTTGGGCTGATGTGTGTACGAATAGAAGGAGCATGAATCGACGGACTTAGCCTCACGATTCTATTCTAATTGTATGGTTTTCCTCCGTCCAACCCCCTACGACCGCTACCGTTTGCAAAAGACGACGTGGTGAACCGTAAATGCGATCGCAGCAATAACGATGAAAAAATGGGAACCGCTCATTGGCTGGTCGCGTCTACACGTCGCATAGGCTTATCTTTATTACTTTTCTTTTGGAATTACAGCGATGAAAACGGCGATTGGGAGCTTGGCGGCTGTTGTTGTCTTGGTTCTTGTGGCTTTTAGTTTTGCTGGAGACGGCTATTTCGTTAAGTGTACCAGCGAGAAATGCGGCTTTGATCGTTTGGTTGTTTTCGGGGGTGGGAAGAGGTTCGAACAATTGACTGGATACTGTGATCACTGCCAAGAATTTGTCTCTTTGGCCTGGACTAGAGAAGACTCTGCCTTCAGCATAACTGACGACCAAAAGAAGGTGCGTCCAACTCCCATCGCTAAAATTTGGGACTCGCGAACCGGCAATCATCTGACTTTGTATCCATGTCCAAAATGCACAAAGCCATTTGCCGAAATTCAAAAGCAGGAAGATTTGAAATATTGCCCCAAATGCAACAAAGCTGAGCCCAAAAAAGAATTGGGCGTAGCTGTTGACTAGTGCCAAGTCCGGCAAAAAGAAACCCGTCGTCAAGCACAATGGAGAATGGATTCCGTTACAAATCCGCGCATTATCTGCTGGATAGCATACGTCGCATCGCGCGGATCCGATCGTATTGATAATGGTATTGCTGATCCTGCTTCTTGTATCCAATCTGTGTCGCGTAGAAAAGGTAAAGCCACTTTTGCCCATCCACTTCCGTGACAAGGACTTGAGGTACATGGCAAGCATCGGCATCTGCATCGGGAGCAATAAAATCTAATAGCTGCCAGTGAACGCCATCATCAGAGATCGCTTCTCGTAATTGGCGACTCTTCCAGTGTGAATCTTCTGGCTTAATCGGAAAGCCAGGAGGATCTGCAAAACAGTGATATTTTGAATCGATACGCACGACTTCAGGGTTCGGCCAATCTTGAATCAAGGGAGTGGCGAGCGGATGCGTGAATCGAAATCCTGCAACGCTGTTAAATTCGCCTCGATTTTCTGCTTTTCCCATGCAAACACCTTTCCCAGGAACCCAATAATCGAACCACAGGTGCCAGCGCCCCTCTTCTCTGCGTAATGAAGGGCGATGAAAATCGCCGATGCGGTCTGGTTGTGGTTGCGGATCAGCCGTATCGCTGTCAAGGAACAGTAATGGTTGTTCCGTTTTGTGCCAGTGAATTCCATCTTCGGAAACAGCCCCCATAACGCATTGAACCATGGCAGCTGGGTATCCAGCTCGATCGCTAAAGTGTTTAGAGGTTGCGCTATACGCCATGTAGAACTTGTCATCGTGTAGAACGACCGATGGATCACCTACATGCCATTCTTCATACCAACGATCACTAGCGTGAATCACAGGGACCCATTTCTTGGGATCCATTTCCGTGTCCCAGGTCTGGTCACCACAATATACTTCCCAATCTTTTAGATCCTTGGAACGGGCATGAAAGATGGCATCGCAACCAGGGAAATTCTTATTCGCGTGGTCCGCAGCCCAGCCAAAAAACCACATTCGGAAACGATATTCGCCTCCAACTTCGACCACACACGGGCTGTACATGTTGTTGAAGTTTGTCAGTAAGTTATGCGAGTCACGTTCCCACGGAGGTTCTATGGCAACCGAAGAATTGGTTCCCAAAGTGGTTGATAGCACAAGCAGGAAAATGCAAGCTGCGATCGTTTCTTTAAATCGGATCATCTTGAATCTCACTTTTGGGCGATTTCCGGTAGATTCGAGTTCATAATCTTTTTGAGCCGTCGCAAGATTGCCTCGATCAATATTTCTGAGCAACCTGGAGCGGTTGCTGCTATGACTTCTTGATAGATCTCGTATCCATAACTGCTTGCAGGTGGTATATATCCCGGTTGCCAATCGTTTGTCAAAGTGGTCACAAAGACCGGCAAAGGAGATAAACGTGCTCGTAGCGTCATTTGGAAAATCTGATAGAGTTCACCTGGAAGAAAGATCCAAATTGCCTCTCCCACAATCCCTACGTGAACAGTCAAGGGATAGAAGCGGCCTGGGGCAAGATGATTCAATCGATTGAGTTGGCGTGTCCTTTGTTCCACTTGCGCTCGACAGTCACGTACTCGCAATTCATTATTGGCTTTACGGGCGAGTTGCTCTTCCGCTTGCCAATGCTCTCGTTCTGAAGAGGTCTGCTCGATGGTGGGTAAGTCGTGACGATAGGGGAGATCGACGATTAATTCTTCCCAATGCCATAAACGAAATGATGTTGGAACGCTGGCAAGTGGTTCATGGCGCCAAGTACCGATTGCTGTACCTGAAATGACTGGCCCCGAATAACGATATTCGGTATCAGGTTTAGGGAATGAGGTGAATGCCGAAAGGGCCGCATAGGCGACTTGCCTACCATTGCGATCTGCCACCGCAGTATCGCCGACAAATCCTTCACGAGGACCGAGGTCACCCGAAGCACCCTGCAAAAAAAGTGATAGGCCACCTAGCTCGCGTTCAACAAGCTCACGCATGGCTCCGACCCAATCGGGACTAATGAGCGTATTATCCCAAGCCAAGGTCGTGGGGTGGCAGGCATAGTTGATAACCGTTCCCAAAATTGTGCCTGTTGTATCCTCTATTTTAGCCAGTAACAGCGAGTCGTCTGCAGGCCCTGCAGGATTAAAACCACACACAAATCGATTCCGCTCACGATCGAAGAAGTCACGATGTGCGGCTAAGTCGCAGCGTCCGGTGCCGTAAACAATCGAGGCTGGAACGACGCGATTTTGTGCGTCTGCAGCGAGTTGCCCCATTCGAATAGCGAGGTCATCAAGATACGGACCGAGCAGTTCACCGCCAGGTAGCTCGCTCCTTGTCCGTGACATCCAGCCTGCACCATGTGTATGTGTCAGGGTGACCATAATACTTTGCGTGTCGATACCGGTCTTACTGTGAATTGCTTGACGGATATTCTGTATTTCTTGTGGGTCGAGGATACAATGATCAAGACTCAGTACAATTTTTGGCTGCCCCAAAGTCGGCAATGTCGGTTCTAGCCAAAGCAATGTCGCTTCCAAAGGTCGGTGTATACCTGTGGCTCGGTCGTGTAATGCAGCGCCCCACATGCGATGATAGATGCCAATCGGTGGTGTTATATCGCAACGAACGATAGCCGCTTTGCAGTGTGCTTGTGGTGACTTAACCAACGTGTT
>JBILTA010000085.1:0-12141 GCA_044371785.1 Pirellulaceae bacterium
GCGACTAGTTTTGCGGCGGGACGCTTAGCCAGCGGCGCACGGGCTAAACAATTTACGCCAATCGAAAGTCTATCCTGAACTGCTCTCCTGCTCTCCTGCTCTCCTGCTCTCCTGCTCTCCTGCTCTCCTGCTCTCGCGCAGCGCTGTAGCCCGCTTCCGACGTCCAAGTCATCGTCCCGCTAGCGAGATGCCAGCACTGACGGTTTTTCATCTCTTGGCTTGTAGCCACTAAGTCGCAGCTACCCCGGCATGAAGCCAGCGGAGGCTGAAATGCGAACGGGCAAACTGATGTTGAGACCATCGTATCATGCTGTTCGCTGTACACTTAAATGTGTTGTCCACAGATGTGGGCGGTATAGGACTCGAAACAATGAAGAGGGGTAACTAAAATGGAGCGGATGATGGGGCAAGTTTAGGGTAATATTAGGTGGGTACCTACTATGGTCGTTGCAGTAAAGCGAACAAAAGTTGCTTGGACCGGGTTGTTGATGATGGCGTTCTGTTTGGCTTGTGGTCCAGCGATGTTACCTCGAGAGGTTGCGGCTCAAGAAATCGTGACGTTGGCAACGGGTGGGCCTGCATTAGCGGGCACATGGAGTGGTGGTTGGCATAGTCAGACAACAGGTCATAAGGGGCCGCTGCGGGCAGATATCCGCCCCACAGGCAACGGCACCTACACCGCAACGTTCACCGGGAAATTTTTCAAAGTCATTCCGTTTCGCTACCAAATGCAACTTAACGTAATTGCCAATGATGGTGAGCAACTGCAGCTTGCAGGCTCAAAGAAGTTAGGGCCGTTGATGGGATATTATTCCTATCACGCCACAGTGACCGGTGGCAATTTCTTGGCTACATATCGCACCAAACGCGATCGGGGTACTTTTACTCTTCGGCGCTAAGCCACTCTTTGTGGTCAAGCCAGGGATGGAAATCGCAACTCACACGAAGGCTGAAATGCTTGGTGCTGCCCATAAGATGCCAAGGATTTGGTATATTGACGCGCTGAGCTAAGGGACCCAAATGATAGGAGTCAAGTTTGTGGCTAGCGCGAAAGCAAAAATAGGATGGGCTGCGCCTGTTCTCATGATTCTCTCTGTGATTGTTATCGTTGCAGCCCGGCTTACGGCTGAACATTTTGATTTCGCAGTTGCTAACATCATCACGTTAATCAGCGGTTTTGTCTTTTACATGACTGGGCTGCTGTTATGGTTGCGGCTTGGGCAGTCGAGTTGGAAGGTGAAACTGGGGGTGGTGTTGGCTCCACTTGTGGCGATGGTGGTTGGTTTGAGCTTATTCAAGCCGCTCGGCGTAGATTCAGAACTCTTTCCACGTTTTCGCTATCGCTGGAGCAGCAGCGAAGCCGCTGTCGTTTCAACCAGCAAAGATTCTAAAGTCGACGTGGATCTTTCAACGTTAGCGCCCCAAGGGGTTAATGACTATTCGGGATTTATGGGAGCCGATCGACGCGCCACATTGCCGAACGTCGAGTTCGTCGGTTTAGAAACTTGGACCGAAAATACGCCGGAACAGCTGTGGATAAAGACTATTGGGGCCGGTTGGTCTGCGTTTAGCGTGGTGGGAGAGATTGCGGTCACATTAGATCAAGAGGGTGAGAATGAGCGACTGCAAGCCTATGCGACAAAAAGTGGTGAGCCTCTGTGGAAGTTGGAGTGGAAATCGCAGCATTCGACAAGTTTAGGTGGCTTAGGACCTCGCAGTACGCCCGTCATTGCAAATGGAATTGTGTACGCACAGGGGGCTAACGGTTACCTGATCGCGGCCAAGTTAGAGAATGGTGAGAAAGTCTGGGACAAGCAGTTACTCGAAGTGGCTGGCGTCGAGTTAGTTGATGCCGAAAAGGAAGTTGCCTGGGGGCGGGCTTCGTCACCATTGGTGGTCGATGGTAAAGTGATCATACCGCTAGGTGGTGCGGGCACAAATCTCTGCACTCTGATTTGTTTTGATGCGGCCACAGGGGAAGAAAAATGGCGAGCCGGTAATGAGCAGGTTAGTTATGCCTCTCCGACATTGATGATTCTTAAGGGTTTGCCGCAAATCGTTTCGATCAATAACAGTTCGGTCACATCACATCGCGTGGAAGATGGCACGATACTCTGGAAAGTGGATTGGCCAGGAGCCAGCAATGGTGCGGCTAATGTTTCGCAACCTGTGGCCATTGATGATGAGCGAGTGCTTCTGTCCAAGGGTTATTCTACCGGCGCCAAAATGTTGAAAATTGAGCGTGACTCAGAAGATCGTTGGACGGTCAGCGAGTTATGGAAAGATTCATCTGTACTGAAAACAAAGTTCACCAATGTTGTTGTGAATAATGGTTTTGCGTATGGTTTGAGCGATGGTATCTTGGAATGTGTTGATTTGAGCAATGGCCAACGCAAATGGAAGTCAAAACGTTATCGACATGGTCAGATCATGTTGGTCGGTCAGCATCTTTTGATTGTGGCTGAAGATGGCAGCGTGGCTATAGGTGCAGCTAGTCCGGAGAAGTTTGTGGAAGCGTATCGATTCCAAGCGATTGAAGGCATGACTTGGAACAATCCCGCCTTGGCAGGCAATTTATTACTGGTACGCAACGGTGAGCAAGCTGCTTGTTATCGCTTGCCAATTCAGAATATCGAAGAAGCAAAAGAAAGCCAGTCTCTCAATTAATCGAGGTATTCGTACTTGAATTCGCCACTCGTTGAGCATGGAATTTTGGATTGGCCTACGGACCAAGAAGCTGCGGAGTTTCGCCGACAGGGCTTAGATATTCTTGTGGTCGCTCCACATCCGGATGATGCAGAATTGGGCATGGGTGGTGGGATTGCGAGATGGATCGAGCAGGGAAAACGAGTTGGGATACTCGATTTGACCAACGGGGAGCCGACCCCATTCGGGAGTACTGAAAAACGAGCTGCAGAGACGTCCCAAGCGAGTAAAATACTTGGTGTTCAGTGGCGTTGGAATTTGGGGCTGCGCAACCGATTTGTCGAGCCAACACTGGAGGCTCGTCATCGTCTAGCAGGCTTCTTTCGAATGGTAAGACCACGTTGGATTTTTGCTCCCTATTGGGAAGATGCACACCCTGATCATTTGGCGGCCACACAACTTGTGGAGGCCGCTCGGTTTTGGTCGAAACTGTCCAACAGCGATTTGGCTGGAGAGGCCTATCATCCGGAACGCATTTTTTATTACTTTTGCATTCACTTGCGAATTGTTCCGCAACCTGCTTTCGTGTTTGACATTTCAGCGACATGGGACAAGAAGTTTGCGGCGATCAAGGCCTTTGAAAGTCAGTTCATCACGGGGCGCGAACAACTTGACCCACAACCCATAGATCGATTTCGTGATGAAGCGGCATATTGGGGAAAGATGATTGGGACGAGATACGGTGAGCCGTATACCACACGTGAGCCGTTGGGGCTAAATGATCTTAGTGGCTTGCTTTAGCGCGAGGATGAGCCCGTTCGTAAACTTCTTTGAGATTGGCAGTGCTCAAGTGGGTATAGATTTGGGTGGTGACCAAGCTTTTGTGACCAAGTAGCTCTTGCACACTGCGGATGTCGGCCCCTCGATCTAAGAGATGCGTGGCGAAACTGTGACGCAAGGTGTGAGGTGTGGTACGCTGATCTAGGCCGGTGAGTTGGATATATTTTTCGAGCATTCGGGCTACGCTGCGCGTCGTGAGGCGCCGGCCGAATCGGTTCACAAAGACCGGAGCGTTTTTGCCGGTTGGTTCTTTGGGAGAACGCTCGCGGTGATAGGCATATTTGTGCAACGCTGCGACCGCAAATCGCCCCAAAGGACTCATCCGTTCTTTGCGTCCCTTACCGCGAACTCGGGCTAAGCCCTCTTCTAAATCGATATCACCATCATTGAGTCCAACCACTTCGCTCACGCGCAAACCGGCTGAATACATCGTCTCCAGGATAGCTCGATCGCGCAAACCGAGTACCTCATCCCGCGGCGGTGAGTTTAGTAATCGCTCCACTTCATCACTGGTTAAGAAATGAGGTAGTTTGCGTTGGCCTCGAGGATTACGGAGCGGTTTGGCTGGATTGGTTGTAGCCAATTCTTGGCGTTGTGCAAATTTATAGAAACTTCGAAGTGAGGCGAGTTTGCGCGAGATGCTCGAACGCGCATAACCTGCTTCGTGGAGAGCAGAAACATAGCCGCGCAAGTCGCGTGGAGAAACGTCATCCGGTTTAAGCGAAGTCTTACCCTGCTGCTCGGTGAGAAAGTCAGCCAGATCTATGAGATCTTCACGGTACGATTTGATGGTGAGTGTGGAGGCATTTTTTTCGACATCTAGATAGCGAAGAAATTGCGCGATTTCAGCATGCATCTTTCGCAATCCTCGCTTCGTAATTTCGCTAATGCTCTGTATAACCCGATACGTCTTAAGAAAGTACGTATTTGAAGGTACACAGCAGATCCATTCGAATCGAATCAAGAAGTAGGCAAATTGAATCGTCGACTTCGATTGGGTGCACTAGCCGGTGCAATGGCTGCACTCATCGCTTCGATGGTAGCACTGTCGGATGTTGGAATCGTCTGACGCACTTTCTGCCCTAGCACTGCTGCATCATACCATGAAAAACTGAGTTCCGGATCAGCCGCGAATCGGCCTAGCATTCTCAACGTTTCGGTTCGTCGTGAATCGTCGAAAAGGAAGATGTATTTTTCTTCCCCTTTGACCAATGCTAGCACGTTGATTTCTTGTCCCATCGCCAGCCTCCTTGCGGTTGCCCTTGCCACCTTAGGTGTTGAGAGCAGTTTGTGGGTTGGTATTTCTAAATAAGTTTCCGCTCCATCGATTGCATGCATTTGAAGTGCGTCGAAAGAGACAGCGGTGCAATCGTTCCAGACCTTATCGCTGGTATCGGCCAATTGGCCAGCGGAAAATCAAGCGGCTTTCGAGCTCTCCGCCGCGAGAACTGAGTGTTTCGGTAATATGCATATGACAGCAAAATCGCATAAAGTCTTCGCTGCGTTTGAGATACGCTTGCCAGCCGGAGGCTCGAGCATCATCTCGGAAGTAATAATATTCTTCTAAGCGTCGAGTGATATCTTCGTCATGACCGTTATAAGCTCTCGTATGACTGATAATGGGTTCGTATTGAACGCTGGCTTTTGGGGGGTGAGTTCGAGGTGCATCAGGAATCAAGCCTTTGGGGTCGGGCCATTGGGAAGGGAGTCCAGGCTGATCGAGGAATTCGTCTGCTGCTTGAACAACCCCATTTTGTGCATCAACGGGTGCTGAGGTGTGTTTTTCAGGCTGAGTGACGGGAGGTTTAGGGGGTTCTCTACCATCGCTCGGATAGGATCCGTCGGTTCTGGATCCGTTGGCGCTGGATTCGTCCAAGGCTTCCTGAACCAATGCGAATTCGGCGGCCAGTTGTTCGGCGGCTTCATGTTCCGCTTGTTCTTGTTCTCGCTGAGCTTGAATGGCGGGATCTTCCCAATAGGGAGTTTGGGTTTCGAGTTGTTTTTTGGCCAACTCGCGTTCAGCTTCGAGTTTGATCCAGCTGGGAATTTTCTTTTCTTTTTTGGTGCCCCAAGGGAGTCCATAGCCGACGGGGATGGGATGAAAGGCAGGATTGGCTGCGTACCAATTGACTCTTAAGGTAGCGCGTGGTGGATAATAGGCGTTGTAGTCGGTAACAGCTCCTACGAGGACGGCGTCTGCCCCAACAAAGCGAGCGAATTCTTGAAATTCCGTGGCTGTTCGGGGCTCAGAACCAAAAGCGACCAGGGCGTTTTCGATGACACCGATTGGCAGAACTTCAAACCCAGGAATGGTTTGCATTTCATTAAAATAGGCCAATGCAACCGAGCTCCCATCGAGTGTGGGATCATCGCTTTGATTGTAAAATGGAAGAATGGCTACCCGAGTAATTTGCGGAAACGGGTTAGAATATTGGGGCTTACGTTGAACGTCGGGGATAAGGCTACAGCCGCTCAACGCGATGGCGCTGAGGTATGCTAGGATGATAGCAAGTGTAGAAAATTTGGCCGGCCGGATGCCGAACATGGGACCATTCACGTCATGGGGCCATTTATGTCAGAGGTTGGAAAAATGAAAACAGCAAGGGCAATCCGTAGACTGCCCAAGCTGTTTCAGTTTGTAGTGGTGTGTACGCTGTGAATCGGATTCACAACGGAGACTAACTACAGCGTGCCCCCCGACACATTTTCTAGAATCGGTAAACTTTGTGTGGTTTCTTTATCTTTATTTTGGGATCTCAGCTGAAAGTCTGGGAGGTCCTAGAAAAGGTTGTGGTTGGCGGTAATGAATTCTGCGGGTAAAAGCCAAGCCAATGCGATATTGATCGCCGCAAATCCTCACAGCGGGTCGATGGATCGACGTCCGTTGTTGGAGAAGCTAGCAACAAGGCTGCGCGAGGAGGGCTATGAACCGCAACTATGCTATGAGATGTCTCAATGGGGGGTACTTGCAAGTCAGTTGCAGGTGGAGGGGCGTCTGAAGTTCGTCATTTCGGCAGGTGGTGACGGGACCTTGGCGGCTGTGGTCAATCAGCTTTCCCCCGACATCCCGATCTTGGTTGTCCCGTTGGGAACAGAGAATTTGTTGGCCAAGCATTTTGGTTTGACGGCCAATATCGAGGATATATTGGGGGTAACTCGAGCGGGGAAAGAGGTCCGCATCGATGCTGGCAAGGTTAATGGCCGTCTTTTTTTGGTGATGTTCAGTTGTGGATTCGACGCGGCGGTGGTGAGTCGGATGCATAACGAACGCAAGGGCCATATCAGCCGTTGGAGTTGGGCCAAGCCGATCTGGCAAACGATCCAATCGTATCGATATCCGCTGGTGCAAGTCCGAAGTGGCGATTGGCGTGGTTTGCCAACCCCGAAAAAGGTTCGCCAGGAAGGGATACGGGCGGAACTGCAAACCGGTGTCCCGAGCGTACCGGGCGAGATCGAGTTCGAGGCAAAATGGGTGTTCGTCTTTAACGTGCCAAGGTACGCTGCGGGGTTACCAATCGCGGAGGATGCCGTGGATGACGATGGGCTTTTGGATGTATGCACCTTTCGAGGTGGCTCGCTGTGGTTGGGGCTTATGTATTTGTGGGCTATCTTTACCCGGTCGCACAAAAGGCATTCCGATTGTAGGATCGGTAAATGTGAAGCCTTGCGTTTGGAGTCGCGGCAAGAGGTTCCGTACCAGATTGATGGCGACTATGGTGGAGTGTTGCCGGTTGAAGTTCAGGTGATTCCCAATCGGGTAACATTATGGATAGCGGCTCATGGGCGAGAGCGATAAATTTGTGTTTAGATCCGTAACGAGTGTGGGGTAACTAGAAGCTATGGAATCAGCTCAAGGGGAAAATAGGGTGGAACCCGTCATGATTGGTCCACATCGCTGTGGACCTGGCAATCCTCTTCTGATTATTGCAGGTCCATGTGTGATCGAAAATGAAGATTTGACGATGCACATCGCGGAATCCCTCGTCAAAATCACTGCGCGACTCGGTTTACCTTTGGTCTTTAAGGCGTCGTTTGATAAAGCCAATAGAACCAGTGGCAAAAGCTTTCGTGGACCGGGAATGGATGATGGCCTCAAGGTGTTGGATAAGGTACACCGTGAACTTGGTGTGCCAGTCACCACGGATGTCCATTTGCCGGATCAAGCAGCGGCGGTCGCTGAAGTGTGTCAGTTATTACAGGTCCCCGCTTTCTTGGCTCGGCAAACAGATTTGTTGGTCGCCGTTGCTCAAACGGGTCGACCGCTCAACGTGAAAAAAGGCCAATTTATGGCGCCTGGGGACATGCAATATGTTCTCGAAAAGACGCGGCAAAATGGTGGCGGCGGTACTTTGCTCTGCGAACGTGGCACCTTTTTTGGGTATGGTCGATTGGTGAATGACATGCAATCGATACCATTGATGCAGAGTCTGGGGGCGCCGGTAATTTTTGATGCCACTCATAGCGTACAACAACCTGGCGGTTTGGGTGGTGCGACGGGTGGGAATCGAGCCATGGTTGAACCTTTGGCGCGAGCGGCGACGGCGATTGGTGCCGATGGGCTGTTCTTTGAAACACATCCCGAACCGGCGACGTCGCCGAGTGATGGTCCTAACATGATTCCGTTGGCAGAATTCGAAAGCGTATTGAGCCGACTCAAATCGATTGGAGAATTGGTGCGTTCATGGCGCGGATAATTTTTTGCCTTATGGCCCTTGTCGGCTTAACCTCGTTCACAGGCTGTGAGCCAGCGAACAAACAATCAGCCGAGCAGATTGAGCAACAAGTTGTTGCGCAAGAAAACAAGGTCGAGAACCTTCGTGAAGCGATGCGGTTTGTAGATAACCTGGCAGAATACAATCGCGCTGAAGCGATAAAGGAAGTTGGCTATCAGCTCAATGCTTGGATGGCTACCGATAGCAATCAAGTCAGTACTACCAAGATCCCCGAATTGATTCGATCTCTTCCCGAAGATGTGCGTAGTTATCCTCCGTTATCACGCGTGGATAGTCGTGAATTCACCCAGGCCGACGTGGGTTATCTGATGCAAAGCCGGTTGTTTGCGGCTGTTGCAAAATGGAGTTCACTCACGCCGATGTCCGATGCCATCTGGAAGGAGTGGTTACAAAAGCCAGAGATCGTTGGTGGTAAACCACTTTCGGAAGTTGGGATCAGCGATTTGCAACTGGCTTATAAATTCTTCGACTGGAGTATTCGCAATGTTCAGTTGTCGGGGGACGCAAAGGATGTAGAAGTTTTATCCAAAGATCCAAGGCTTCCTTTGAACGACAATTCGTTGGGCTACCGGCAATTGCCCTGGCAAACCATGATGTTTGGCCGAGGCGATTTTATCGAACGTGGCCGGGTCTTTTCGGAACTTGCACGACAGAAGAACATCGAGACCGTGTGGTTAGCCATCGGCAAAGTGGATTCGTTGGCTCCACCGGCGTTATGGTTGATGGGGGTGCCAATCGATGATGAAATTTTCTTGTTCGATTCGAAACTGGGGATTCCAATTCCAGGCCCAGATCAAACTGGAATCGCCACTTTGCGTCAGGCCCTAGAAGATGAGTCGATTCTGAGACGGTTAAGCATCTCAGGTCGATTTAAGTATCCGCTGGATACTAAGGGGGCACAAAGTGTGATCGCCCTGATTGATGCTGATCCTTCGATGATTTCTGGTCGTATGAAGCGCTTGCAGGAAAGTCTGACCAGTGATTTGAGGACCGAACTTTATGTGGATGTGGATTCCCTAGCGGAGAAGCTTAAAAAACATCCAAAGCTACAAGCAGTGCAGTGTTGGCCATTATCGATCATGTCGCGAATGTATGCCGACGACCTGGAGCAACGACTGAAAGAAACCAATGAATTTACCGCTCGATACTTGCAAGAGCATCTGTTGTATATGGGCGAAACTCCAGTGATTCAAGCGAAGTACCATCACCTGCTCGGGCACTGGGAAAATTCGCTTGATGAACAAGGGGCGATGTCGAGGTATATGAGCTGCCGCGTTCCAGAAGAGGATTTGGCAAAGTTGCCTTATGATACCGACATGCAACAAGCGTTCGAGGTACAACGCTTACCCAATGAGCCTGTGGAACGATTTAATTTTAGGCTCAATCAAGTGGTAACCATATATCGAGAAGCGAAGATCGACGCTACTTACTTGATCGGTCTTTTGCACTTTGATCAAAACAACTTGGGATCATCGACGAACTGGCTTATTAAGCGAGCTCAAGTTTTGAAAGGATTTGAACGTTGGCAGCCAAGTATCTGGTACAACGCAGCTCGAGCCTATGAGGCGGAGGGAAAGTTGCAGGAAGCCTTAGAGATGTTGCGACAAGTTCCTTCACCCCAGGAAGCCGGCAATCGTTTACGTATGCGACTGCTACAGAAATCGATGGGGGACGGGGCTGCCTCGCCGGAGGCTGAGCCGCCTGGGCAATAGGCAGGTTGTAGCGATTATGACGGAAGTGTGCCCAAAGCATCTTAATCGCATCTGCCAATTTTGAATTTGTCCATGATCTACTGTCAAAGTATGGGTGAGTTGTAACCTAGGTTTTTAAGAATGTTCAGTGATTGTTGTCCGATCGTGGCTGAGTGAGTCACGAAGGGAAAACGATTTTAAATCTGAACGGGATAACAAACATAGGTTCGCCTTGTTGCGATTGTAATCACCCATGGTAGACATCTTTCGACGCTATTGGATTGCCGGCTTAGTGCTGCTGCTTGTGATCATTCACGGCGGTATCATCGGCTACATTCGTTCGCAGGCGAGTCGGCTTCAGACCACAGCCAGTCGCGAATTTTCATTGGGTGAGTTCACCTTGGTTTCCGCTGACAAATCCAATTGCACTCGTTTTCAAATCCACGCTGTGCTGCCCCATAGCCGCAGATTTGCAGGACGCAGTACGCTTCAGCAAAACTACTGGATGATTCACGAAGCAATTGAGCAACACTTGCGTCAGATAGAACCTGCCCTGCTCCGCGATCCGGCGATGATCGAGATCAAGAACTCACTCAAGAAAGTGGTCGATGAGCGATTGGGTGAACCGCTGGTAGAGCAACTGTTGATTACCAACTTGCTGGAACTTCCTATCGATCGCTTGAATGTACCAGCCTATACAGTCAATGAAGATTTGGTTCAGGCGACGAACCCATAATCGACGATCGGCGCGTCGCTTTAATGAGACGATCTATAAAAGGAAAACGGCAAGGATCGCCCTAAGAGCTCTCCTTGCCGTTTTACGACCGTATCATGTGGGCTTTGACTTGGCCCAATTCTGATTAACGCAGCTTTGTACCGGTTGGTCGAGCGGCCGTTTGCATGTAGCGAGTAGACTCTTCCAAGACGTGATGGATCTCTTCGTCATCGGTTTGAACTTCGATTCGGAATCGATGGACGCCTGCTTCGGAAGCCAAGGCTCGAACTTGGAGCTTGACCGTCTCACCGGCGGCGATCGATGGGATGGGTTCGAACAAAACTTGTCCTGGAACTAGCTTATGCTCTGCTCCAACGGCCCCAGCAGGTTCAATACCCTCGGAGAATTGGGCGAGTACTTTGACCTTGTTGGCGGATTGTTTGCCGCGGTTCATAATCTCTAATTCGTAGACAACTTCTTCACCCACAGGCGATGGCGAAGGGGGATCGGAAAGAGTGAGTTTCAAGTCAGCGACGGCATCGACCAAGGTTTTGGTTTGTGCAACGGCTGAGCCCCCTGCACTTCCCCGGCATGTCGCTTGGAAGAGTTTCTCACCTGCCGAGAGCAGTTCGGCTTGCCAAGTGAGTGTCAGGGATTGCCCGGCGTTGAGTGAGTTGATTTCCCAGAGCAAGATCTTACCGCTGAGTCGCGCACCGTTTGGAAGTTGAACCAACTTGACTCCATCGGGCAATTCGACTTGTGCAATAACATTTTCTGAGGCGGTGTCGCCACTGTTGGTCAATTCCAGAGTGTAGTCGACAATCGCACCAACATATTCGGTTTCGATGCCTTTGACGGCAGCATCGAGCATCGCCTGATGGACAACAACATCGATTTCGGATGCAGATTTCAGATTGTCACCCGTCGCTTCCGCTTTGATTTTCAATTTTCCCTTTTGTTGGAAGGTGAGTTCAACTTCTACAACCCGATTCGTACCAGGAGCAATAGTTCCTAGAGGGCTGTTATTGGAGCCATAGGGTTCTGCGGAAAGGTTAAGAACAACATTCTCTGCGGGAGCCGTGCCAGGGTTGCTGATCTTTAAGCGGTAGATTTGTGGTACACCAAAAGAAACTTCGGCAGGACCTTCCAGACCGATTTGAAGATCAGGTTTCTGTACATTGACCAAGAGCTCGCCGTTTTGCGGCATCACGGTCCATTCCATGGCGATGGCGAAGTTCTTGGCTTCTGCAGCAGTCAGCTTGATGGGTAGTTTTTGCATTTGACCGGCTGCGAGTTCGGAAACTTGCCATACGATTGCCAAGGATCCATCTTCCAGCGGTTCGCTTTCAGTTTGGCTTTTCATTGCCTCATCAATTTCGGCAGTAACACCCTTGGGCACATCCATGCGAACGATCGCACCGTTAAGTGGAATCGAACCGGTGTTCTTGGCAATGAGCTCGTACTCTCCTTTGCGTCCCACAGGAATGTCGCTTGGACCAGCCAAACGCACCAAGAC
>JBILTA010000598.1:0-3819 GCA_044371785.1 Pirellulaceae bacterium
GTAAATGTAATTCTCGGCTTGAACGCTTCCCCATCCCGCTTGAGCTTCAACCATGTTTTCTGAGGCGCGCTGAATACCCTCTGCAATCCGTACGGGTAATTGCTCGGCATAATCCTCTTGGATGGGAGTTCCGTGCACACCCGCAACGGAAACTGCCGAATGCGTGTGTGTGGCGGCGATAAGAACGTTGTTCTGCGGTAATCCCGTCTTTTCAGCAGTCAACGCTCGGGCACGATCCACCAAATCTATAGGTAGAATACAATTGTCGACAATGCAAATAGCAACCTTGGTTGAACCATGACCAAGGACAAGGCAACGAGCATGTAGAGGATCATGAATACGATCTGTCTGCACACCCGCAATATTACCGTTCACCCATACAGGTAATGATGTGGGGTTGATGTTTTGGGCATAGACACCCACCTTAAGTGGTTCCGCTGCCGAAAGTTGGGAGACAATGATGAAAGCGAGGACGCACGAAATTGAAGTGAGCTTCAACATAGTCTTGATTTCGAAGAGCTAAGGCGAGATGGAAAGGGACCACCGGGGCATTGCCCAAACATCGGTAGGATCAGAGGGGAGCTTGGTGGTGAACCCGCATTTTGCCAGTCCCTGTGGCGCGGTTCAATAGCGCGAGGGTAAATTCAAGCTTCAAATTGGGGCAACGCCATCAGATTGCGAAGTACTTGCGCAAAAAAAGCCTGTTCGCTGGCGAGTTTATCGCGAACGAACAGGCTGGATAGTTGGTGATTGGAATTAAGGATTGTACACGTACAAGTGTACGTATGGCCTAGGCAGCTTTGCGGTAAGAAGCCATTCGTTTGCGACTTTGTTCCGTATCGATCTCTTGAATTCGAGCGCGTATGTTGTGATAGTTCACATCATTTACGCTATCGACTCTGAGCACATGTGCGCCCGATGCATAAGCGGCTTGTAGGCCGAATGGGCTATCTTCCACTATCAGTGTTGTTTCAGGTGTTACCCCCAGAAGTTCCATGGCCCGCTGGTAGATTTGCGGTGATGGCTTGGGATTGACAACATCTTCGTTGCTGAGCAAGTACTCGAAGTACTTGGTAAGCTCAGCCTTGCGGATCATGAACTCTACGGTAGCACGAATTGAGTTCGAAGCGACGGCTAGACGGAGGCCTTCCATACGCAACCGCCAAGTTGCATAAACATGTTCGGGAGTTGGGCATAGACGCTCCGCAATGAGTTCGTTGGTGTAGTGCTGTTTCATCCGATTGATGAAGCGATGGAGGGAGCGAGGAAGTTGTACTTCTTGGCTCAGCATATCGAGCTTGGTTTTGGTAGGCAAACCATCGAATCGAGCGATATGGGCTTCATGATCGATGGTGTAGCCAAAGAGCGCTAGGGCACGATTCAGGGCTTCATAGTGCCATTCTTTGGCGTCGATGAGAACGCCATCCATATCGAAGATCACTGCTTCTATCGGCATAACATCTCCCTGAATTCTCTAGGAAAGTCTGTGCAGAGCATCAAACGAGCTGACGCTGTAGGGTGGGCTTGGTCCGTTTTCAGCCACATGTGCAACTCGTTCCAAAATAATTGGTGAGGTCGTTTGTGCAGTTCAGGGGAGACAATGCAAACTCCCTTCTCTTGCGCTAAGTACTGAGCCCAATCGGTTGATTTAAACCACTCGGTATGGAATCCGTCCAGCCATACCCCTTGGGCTAATTCAAGTTGTTTCGATTCGGGTTCATATTCGCTTCGTCGAGCGTAAAGCGTCATGCCGAGCTTGGTATAGTGCAGCGAATCGGGCACTGACATGTCGAACACAAAATAGTTGGTTACAGAATATTTTTGCAACCAAGACTTTAGTTCTTGAGCGAGCCCATCGGATTTGATGTTGATCGCTAGAGTCGAGTTAGCGTTAGAGCGTTGATACTGCTCCAAGAACGATTCCAACGTCTGGCACTGGGCGTTGGGGATATCGTGGCTGATGACGAGTTGGCTGCCCAAATCTCGAACGTCGGTTTCGATTCCGAATCCATCGTTGAGTGCTGCTTCAAAGGCGCCAAAGCTATTCTTTTCTTGAGGTTGAAACCAAAGGCCACGATGCGCAATAAGCTCGACCTGCCTGTGATGCTTAGGCATCCCGCGCAAGCTGTGTTGCGATTCTGGTTTTTCCAAAACTCCACTCATCCTGAGGCTTCCTGCCAACAATGAAGTGACGCATCTGCCATATGTATTAGCAAGTGCGAGGGTGGGGTAAATCAGTGCGAATCATTTAGGAAATCTGAAAACGGAAGTCCAGGTCAATTTTCGAATTCCTCCATTCGTGTGGGCTTTCGTAAGGGGTGGTTGTCTTCCTTTAAGGCTGTTTCTGGTCATTTAGTGGGGGCGGGATGGTTGTTGCCGGATGCTAGCTTTTGGGTTTAGTTTGTTGGTAGGAATGTTGAATTGGGCGGTTTTGGGGACAAACTGCTCTTTTGAGGCACTACAGCAAATGCTATGATCCCGCTGCCTTTTGAGGCAGTCATTAGGGATGGTGTTCGTACTCGGGCGTTCTGCGTTGGCAGAGCGATTTGTTACGCCAGGAGGATCGGTTTTGAAAGTACATCAACTATCGGATATGAAGGGTGGTTGGTTCGTTGGGCACTTTAGTCCGACAGTAATCTCCACCTCTGAGTTCGAAGTGGGTGTGAAGATCTATCCCGCAGGAGCCAAGGAGACGGCCCATCACCATAAGGTTGCTGAGGAAGTAACTGTGATCGCCAGTGGGCGAGTAATCATGTGTGGTCAGGAGTTTGGCGCGGGTAGTATTATTCATTTAGCACCTGGCGATTCGACATCCTTTGAGGCTTTGGAACCGACGGTTACCGTTGTGGTCAAACGCCCAAGTGTCCCGAACGACAAATATCTTGATTAATTAATTGGCATCAAACCAAGCGTGAAAGGATTTACGGATGCTGCAGATTGTTGTGCCTATGGCGGGAATGGGAAGTCGGTTTGCGAAGGCCGGCTATGAGCTTCCAAAGCCGTTGATACCTGTGGCTGGTGTGCCGATGATCCAGTTGGTGGTCAGCAATCTGCGTCCCAACATTCCTCATCGCTTCATTTTTATTACGCAGAAGGCCCATCAAGAGAAGTATGGAGTCGATAAGATACTGCGGAAGGTTGCGCCTGAATGCGAAGTCATAACCGTTCATGGTGTCACGCAAGGGGCAGCTTGTACGGTTTTGTTAGCCTCTGAGTTCATCAACTCAACTGATCCATTGATGATCGCCAACAGCGACCAATGGGTGGATGTAGATATCAACAACTATCTAGCAGAATTTGATCGCAAGCCTATCGATGGCTTGATTATGACTATGACCGCAGATGATCCGAAGTGGTCTTATGTAAAACTGGATGATTCCAAGCGAATCACCGAAGTGGTCGAGAAGAAAGTTGTTTCTAATGAAGCGACGGTGGGAATCTATAACTATCGCCGAGGCAGCGACTTCGTGAGAGCTGCGGAATCGATGATCGAGCGCAACTTGCGTGTGAATAACGAGTTCTACGTGGCCCCAGCCTATAACCAGCTGATCGAGGAAGGGCAGTCGTTGGGTTACTTCAACATCGGCAGTGAAGGCAATGGAATGTACGGTATTGGGATTCCAGAGGATTTAGAAGCCTTCTTAAAGAATCCGATTTGTAACAAAGCTCTTCAGCCATTTCGAAATGGCGAGCAAAAGCAAGTTGCTTGAGGGAGTTTTGGTGCTGGCGCATGCGGTGGGATGTTTGAGTTTCATTTTATTGTTGGGTGAGTGTATCAATGCCGTTTCTTGCAATTGCCGGTGAGTGGTTCTTGCTACT
>JBILTA010000599.1:0-3816 GCA_044371785.1 Pirellulaceae bacterium
AAGCAGCCAATGATGGCGAACGTTTGCATTGGCTGCTTGACCAGGCGGTCGAAGCATCGCCAACCATTGCCGGCAATGCCAAGTTTCTATGGGCCACATTTTTGAACAGCCAATTCTCCGTCGACACCCTGCAGGGTGAGCGATGGATAATGAACAGTGTCGACGATGATGGTGAAGAAACCGCAAACAAAGACGGAGTCTTCCAAATCCACACACTCAGCGATGACGAGACAATCGCTCGTTTGGCCAGTGGCGTGCGACGATTCAAAATGGATGAAAACTATAACCCGATCAAGATCTTTCGGGAGCTCGGCAACAGCAAAGGCAATCCCGCTCAACTTGCAGCGTTGCAACAGCTGACAACAATCTATGAAAATCGTCGTCAATACTCTCGAGCTGTTGAAGTATTGAAAGAAATCATTGCCCAGGAAGGCAACAACAATTGGTCGCAAACCCGACTTTCCAATATCGTGGATGCGCGTGGCCAGTTTGATCCGGTCCCAACTCAATTGGCTGGAGAGGGAGCAACTTTTAGTATCATCTTCCGCAATGCAAAATCAGCCGAATTCACCGCTCAAGAAGTCGACGTCGAAAAATTGATCGCGGACACGAAAGACTTTTATAAACGCCAATCCAATCAAGACGAGCCTGCCTTTGGTCGGGTTAAAGGAACTTACCCACCCGATCTATTGCAACCGCAACAGCTGTTCCAACAGCTCAAATCGGATAAGTATCTGAAGGGACAGGTTGCAGCGTGGAACTTGAAACTAGAACCTCGCGACAACCATTGGGACCGCCGTATTGACGTCACTTCGCCGCTGCAAAAGGCAGGGCTCTATTTGGTCACAGCCAAATTTGATGGTAATAAACATACAGCCCGGACTTTAATCTGGGTCCAAAATACGGCTATGGTTCGCAAGCCGCTGAACGACAAACATTTGTACGTCGTGTCCGACTCGAAAACGGGCAAGCCAGTAGTTGGTGCAAACGTCGAGTTCTTTGGATTTGGCACGGAGCATGACCCAAACAGAGGTCGCGGTAAATGGATTGTCAAGAACTTCGCGAAGCGGACAGATCCTCAAGGCCAGATCATTTTATCGACGGCGGAAGCAGGCGAAAATTTTCAATGGCTCACCATCGCTAGAACCAACGATGGACGACTAGCTTTGTTGGGTAACGATCATATTTGGCGTGCGATTTATGAGCCAACGTCTTACATAGAGTCGAAGGCCTATGGTGTTAGCGATCGTCCAATTTATCGCCCCGGTGACACCGCGCATGTCAAGTTCTGGTTAGCTACAGCCAGCTACGACCCCAACACACCGTCGTTACCTTTGCCAGACTCTGAGATCACCGTCAACATGATGGATCCGCAGGGAAAACAATTTTGGTCTGGCACCACTAAAACAGATAAGTTCGGTGGAGGTGAACTCGAAATACCACTCAACAAACAATGTTCGTTGGGTACGTATAGCTTTGTGGTTATCGGCCCACAGGGCCACAGCACAACCGAATTGCGAATTCGTGTCGAAGAGTATCGTAAACCCGAATTCGAAGTGAATATCGAGGCTCCCCAAGATCCGATCCAGCTCGGCGAGAAATTCAAAGCGAAGATAAACGCCAAGTACTATTTTGGAACTCCAGTCGCCGGTGCGAAAGCAACCATCCGTGTGGAACGGACAAGCTACAACGACGAGTTCTACCCCATCATGCCTTACGATTGGTGTTACGGACCCGGCTATTGGTGGTATAGCTATGACTATCCTTGGTATCCAGGTTGGAGTCGCTGGGTAGGTTGCCGTATGCCCAGTCCGTGGTGGTCGCCACGCTTTAGCTCTGAACCACCTGAACTCGTTTTGGAACAAGAGGTCGACCTAGACAATGAAGGCCAAACCGAAATTGAAATCGATTCAGCCTTAGCCAAAGCCGTGTTGAGCAAATTTGATCATCGCTACAACATTACAGTGGAAGTTCGTGATGCTTCACGCCGCACGATCACCTCTAGCGGGCAAGTGATTGCCGCTCGACAAGCCTTCAAGATCTACACTTGGCTTGATCGTGGTTACTATCGCGTAGGCGACAAAATCCGAGCCAACTTCATGGCTCGCACGCTCGGTGGCAAACCGGTCGCTGGCAATGGCAAGCTCTCCTTATTGCGAGTGCAATACGATGCTAACGAGAAACCAGAAGAAACCGTGGTGGAACAGTGGGATGTGCAGACGGACGAACAAGGCGAATTGAAGTTTGATCTCGAAGCTAAGCGGGGTGGTCAATATCGCTTGAAGCTGGAGCTCACCGACAAAGCAGAGCACACGATCGAAGGTGGATATCTCTTTACCATTCGAGGCCAAGATGACAAAGGTTCCGATTTCCGTTTCAGCGGCATTGAACTGATACCTGACCAACAACAATATAAACCAGGCGACAAGATTAAATTGCAAATCAATGCGGATCGCGACGATGCGTTGGTGATGCTATTCGTTCGGCCTGTCAACGGTGTTTATCCTGTACCACAATGGATCCAGTTGCAGAGCAAATCGAAGATCGTCGAGATCCCTGTCCAAGCGGGCGATCAACCAAACTTCTTTGTGGAAGCAATCACCGTTTATGATGGGGAAGTGCATTCGGCGGTGCGCGAGATTATCGTGCCACCGGAGCAACGTATCCTCGATATCAAATTGACCGCGAATAAAGCGGAGTATCTACCGGGCGAAGAAGCGGAAGTGGAAGTGGCTATCACCGATCCTAACGGCGAACCCGTTGAAGGCTCAGCGGTTTTAGCGGTATATGATCGTTCGCTGGATGCCCTTGCGGGTGATGTTGTGCCTCGCGACATTCGCGAGTTCTTCTGGAAATGGCGCCGCAATCATTCGCCGGTCGATTTTAATAACCTCTCGATTGTCTCGTTTCCAATTTATCTGGAGCGAATCAATCCATGGAGCCCCATCGGCCTATTTGGCCAGACCTTGGCAGACGATGGCGACAATCTAGACAACAAGTCCAATGTCAAACCGGGGCGAGCAATGCGCAAAGGAAACATGATGATGCGCGGCATGCCTGGTGGCGGTGGTGGCATGGGTGGTTTCGGGGCACCGGGTGCGCCGATGGCCATGGCGGCGGAAGCTGCCCCAGCCGATGCGATCGCCTTTAGTGCCAATGGCCGAGCAGGCGGAATGGGTGGCATGGATGGCGGCGCACCAGAAGCCCCTAATGCAACGGCCCCTGCAAAAATCCGCAAAGATTTTGCTGACTCCGCCTTTTGGCTCGGTAGCATTACCGCGGACAGTACCGGTAAAGCGAAGCTGAAATTCAAGATGCCCGAGAACTTGACCAGCTGGAATATCAAGTCATGGGGGGTAGGCTCCGGTGTCCGAGTTGGCTCAGCCAGCATCACCGCACTCACGCGCAAAAACCTCTTGGTTCGTTTGCAAATGCCTCGGTTCCTTGTCGAACGTGACGAAGTAGTGATTTCATCTTTGGTCAACAACGATTTAAACGAAGCCAAAGATGTCAAAGTCAAATTGGAAATCGATGGTGAAACTCAATTGCAATTGCTTGATCCAGCCACGGCAGAACAAACCGTGCGAGTCGAAGCCCATGGACAAGTACGTGTCGATTGGCGCTGCAAGGCGGTCGCAGAGGGTGAGGCTGTTGTTCGCACTTTAGCTCTTACCGATGTTGAATCCGATGCAATGCAATTGAAGCTACCGATCCTCGTCAATGGAATCCTCAAGACAGAGAGTTTTGCAGGTACGGTGCGTGGGGAAAACGGCGTAAGCGGTATTAAACTCAACGTTCCCGCTGAACGCCGACCCG
>JBILTA010000086.1:0-12124 GCA_044371785.1 Pirellulaceae bacterium
ACAAGCTCTGGCGAGGCCGCCACCTTTGATCTGACTCAACGCAATGCGCACGGTGTTGAGCTCTTCGATCGTAGCCCCCGCAGCGCTAAGGTATCTTGTTACATCTCGCTTTTCCTTTAGCGTGATCTCCGGAATGGGAAGTGGCAACAGCGCGGATGCTCCGCCAGAGAGTAAGCAAACCACCACATCATCTGCCGAACAGTTTTGAACTAAACTTAATATCTGTTGACTACCATACACACCCTGCTCAGTCGGTTCATTTAAGGCTGCTGGGCGCCCTTCATGCAAATGAACGGGGGATGTATACCCGGTTGGAATGGTACCAGCTGGCACATTGATCCAGCCGGTAACACGACCTGATTTTAACCAAGCTTCTGGCAAGCGTTTTTGAAACGCGACAGCCATCGACGCCGAAGCCTTGCCTGCGCCAATGACTACTAAGCGTTTTATACGCGGCAGCGGAATAGAGATATCTTCAATCTCAATGGCATTTGACGTGAGATGCATCGCATTGTGAAAAAGGTTCTCGGGTTGCACAGCTGCCAAGCCCGCTTTCCAAATAGCGATTGCATCATCTCGCAAGTTTTTCATGGAACGGTCTGTACCGGAGTCGGTATTCCATTGTTTTCTTGAGGAGTGAATATAGCAGCGGCGACGGTTAAGTCGTCGATCAAAACATCACCTTCACCGCGCATTTCTAACATAATCTCTAACGGCCCACTTCGCTCGACCACACGATAAATCCTAAGGGGCAGCCAAACATTTTGAGGAGCTTTTAGTAGTTGTCCTAAAGCTGGGCCTTCGATACTCTCATAGACCAACAAACCTGATTGCGGTTTCGTACATCCTGCTTGCACTTTCACGCGGCCTTCGATGCGAATCACTTGTCCGGCAGTAACGTTTATCGCACCACTTCGAATACGTAAACTGGAACCCGCATAACCGCCAGGCACTTCGCGTTCTTTGCCGCGAGCCACGATCCGCAACGCATTTCCCTTGCCGTCTGGCGCGATGGGCACTATCTCCGTTAGAACATCGACTTGATCTTCTAACCGACGATCTTGCTTCCATCCAGCCGTCAACATGACGTCAAGATTTTCCATCGCTCCTCCAGCCAGCGCTAAATCGCTCCAGGAATTTGCGCCGATATTTCGACCGAGGTACCAATGCAATGGAACACTGGAGCTTGCCAACAACCAGGGAGCGCTTTGAGGTGAAGGAACATCCGCTCGGGCAACACTCCACGCATTATGAATGACAAGCTGCGAGGCTTCGAGAGCACGCAAAATGTAAGACATTGCACCTGGTGTATTATTGCCTAGCAATAGATAGGCTTGTTCCATATCTCGTGAAGCACGCTGAATCGCCAACATATCATCGGTGAGTCGATTGTTGCTAACAACCTGCCAACGAGCGCTGACGATTTCTTGCGCAGCCGCTAAACGCATTTGTGCGACGTTGGCAACCGCAAACGCATAAGCCGCGCCCAAGACTTCAAAACGTTGATTAAAGTAGCTGAGAACTTGTGGCTCGCTGGTCGAAATCAAAAACTCGACGGTATGCGGATTATCGATCTGCACTTCCACAACGCCCCCCACTCGGCGTTGAGGTAAAGTTTCCAGCTTCCATTGTGTAAACCGCATCACCTGGGCTGAGGGACTCGTCTGTTGCCAAGTAAGTTTAAGCGGCTGCTTGTTATTTGCGGCAAACGAAAGATGAGAAGCAGGCCCCGCTGGTTGCACAATAATGAGTTGCGACTTGGGCGATTCCCACAAGGTGGCATCCCAGTTGGAGTCCGTCGACTGCACGCGATTGCGATTGCCACGAGCTGAGTTTAACCAAGGTGAAATCAAGTCGAGTTCTGCGTGAATCCACTGCAGCATATTGGCTCGAACTCGATCTTCATTCGATTCCGTATCGAGTGGCGAGCGCGAGCGAAAATACATTCCTTGCGCACCGGCAGCCAAAGCACGATACATTTGACTGCGAATTTGACATGGATCACCGGTAGTCATATTTGCGGTTGATTGGCCTATAACCTCACCCATGGAAATCACTTGTCGCCTCCATTCAAGTGAAGGTTGAGTGGCTAAGGAAGCCATCACCTGCGGGGAACCACGACAATCTCGCAAGGCCTCTTCTAAGAACTCTGTCAGTTCTGTAGAGCGTTCATAAGCCCCAGCTTGTAGACATGGCAAAACCAAAGTGTTGGAGATGCGACTATATCCCCACAAGTTTTCAATCGGCTCAATCACAATAGGCTTTTGCAGATGGGTCATCGAGCCTCGAAGTTGTTCAATTCGTCTGCGAATCGTTTCGTATTCTTGTCGATCGGAATAATCGCCTATGGCCCAACCTTCGACCACCGACCAATCTTTGGCCTGTTGCTGGAGCGGCACGATTGTGGGCAAAGGAGAGATGACCTTCAAACCATAATGCTCAGCTTGCTCAAGTTCTTTTTGCGTAGGAGTGGCGGGCAACACAATACCTTTGACACCAATCGATGCGAGCCATTCTAACGATTCACCCTGATATTGAAGCCATCGATTCGTAGATAATGCTCCCGTTCCAAGATCACCCGCGTTGGCAATCGTTGGGCCGTCGTTTCGTTCAGCGCTTGAATCGGTCGTTGACGCTGCGAGTCGCCCCGGGGAATTACCGAGCGCCGGATTCGCAGCCATCTCATTTGTCTCGTCGTTGCTAGGGCGTTTCGGGGCTTCGATTAAGCCCGTGATTTCCAGGTCATCCAATTGCAGAACTTGAATACCCGAATTGGAATAGCCATTGATCGCGATACAGTCGATGACCGCTTCGGCCCAATCGATGTCGTTGCCAAATTCACTTCGCAATGCTCGAACTTTTTCACCCAAGCGCTGCGGTAAGCCGGTGAGTTGTAATCTCTGCCATGACCCGATGGCCCCATACGAATCTCCCCATATCCAAATTTCACGCGGCTTACCTGTCACAGGATGAATGGCATTTCGAAAGACAACGCGCACTCCGAGAGTAGCCCCACGTTGCGTAGATCGAATCCAGATCGATGGCTTAAACTCTTCTAGAACTAACGACTCGCGAATTGGATATCCCAGCACTGCGAACGTTCCACGCGCCATTCGCAATTCGATGACTTCGCAGGTCAAACCTGAATGGGGAATCTGAGGTGAGATTTCTTGCAGGCGAATTTTGGCGTCACAATCCCAGTCCATCAGTTTCCAACGTGGGTTCCCACCTTCGAACGAGTCGGCGACTTGAGCCCGTAGCGACATGGGGAACAGGTAGGCAAAAAGCAAAACCAAGAGCAGGGGTGTTGTTCGGCGCCCCCAGTTCCAAGAAGTGAGCCATGGAGCGAGACCTGTTACAGACGACGAATCCCCACCGAAATACCCAAAAGAAGTATTTCCGCAGTCCGTAAATCGCGTTGTTCTCCCCATCCTGAGGCTCCCTGATCGAAATGTTGCATTCTGGCAACATGGCGATGCCGATGTGGCAATTCTCCGTAAGTTGTACTTTTACAAGGACTTACGCTTCATCACCAGACCAATCATGTTTACCGAAAACAACATTTTTTCCGGTCAGAAAAAAGAAAACGGACGCAACATTTATCCTAAGTACTTACCAGAAAAGAACTTAGAACTTCCCGAATTGACTCAAGCAGGTGATTGGCACCGGTTCTGCTTAAAGACACAATGAAACCTAAGCGTCCAACATCTAATCTGAGTCAGGAGAGTCACCATGTCAAACGTACCTCAAATCGTCGATCAGGCAGCTCAGGACACTCCTGCTGAATTGTTGGACCTTATTCGAGCCATTGACGCTTTGCCCCCACAGCACCGAGCTTCTTTGCAACCTGCACTGAACCGTGTTGTTGATAGCAGCACCCGCCGCCGCCGAATCTTGTCGATGGTTCAAGAAGCTCTCGGCCAACTCCGCTTGGACATGAAATATCTGGTTTTCGATTTAGAGGCAACCCGTCGCGAACGCGATCGTTACCTCCAACAGTTGAAAGAGCTGAACGGCGAAAACAATTCTGACGAATAAGCCATTTTTCAGTATTTTCCGCACTATTTCGAGACAAAAAAATATTTGGATGACGTGCTCCCTAATTCACGATGAAAGAAAATAGTCTCGCTGCCTCGAGCAGCAACCGGCGCCACCTGGTGACTAAATTCAAACCTCATGAATCGGCAGCATAGTTCTTCTCCAAGAGGGAGTTCGGCAGGGTGAAGCCGACTCCCTTTTTTTATTGGTTTGTCCCCCTAAGTTGACTAGGCAAAGGGCCTCGTAACAATTGCTTTTCGTTGAAGTTCTGCTTACGATCCAATAATGGGGCCGAACTTAGCCTCTCTCATTTCCCGATTCTCCCGTTGGACGCTAGGCCCATCTCTACCATGTATGAATTCACTCCCAACACACTTTCGGAGAGGCTCGTTGAACTCGGGATCGTGGAACGCATTCAATTGGAACAGGCGTGGTCAGAAGTTGGCAGCAGTGAAGGGACGTGCGAAGACCTGATTCGCATTTTGCTGCGCCGTGAGTTGGTTACTAATTTTCAAATCGATCGCGTTTTGAAAAATGAACGGCTCGGATATTTTTACGGCCACTATAAAGTTCTTTATCTTATTGGGGTTGGTACGTTTGCTCGTGTATATCGAGCAGTACATCGCGACTCGGGTCGAGTGGTGGCCGTAAAAGTTTTGCGACGGCGTTTCCGCGAACAACAAGTGGAGTTGGATCAGTTTCTTCGCGAAGGTCGCATGGGATTGAAACTGAAACACCCAAACATTGTGCAAATTTACGAAGTTAACAATGATCCGCGGGCTCCGTATTTGGTGATGGAGTTTGTCGAAGGTCAAACGCTGCGTGAAATGATTCGTGTGCGCAAATCGTTGGACACGCTCACCGCTCTCAAGCTGACTGCAGACGTAGCCGCCGCATTGGCGTACGCACTTTCACAAGGTATTACCCACCGCGACTTGAAGTTGAGCAACGTGTTGATCGGCTCTAGTGGTCGCGCGAAGTTGGTGGACTTTGGTTTGGCTTCCATATCGGACACAAGTTCTGATGCGAAAGTGATCGATTCGCCAAACGCACGTGCTATTGATTATGCCGCGTTGGAACGTGGCACCGGCGTTCGTAAAGATGATCCACGCAGTGACATTTATTTCCTGGGCTGTATTTTCTACAACATTGTTTCTGGACATGCGCCGCTGACCGAAACTCGCGATCGCTTACAACGACTCAATATCTCGCGGTTTAGAGAAATCCCACCGCTTGGCTCTGTCATGCCCGATCTTCCCCAAGGTGTTTTGGCGATTGCCGCCAAAGCGATGGACATTGATGCCGAAAAGCGATACCAGACAGCGGATGAATTCAATAGCGACTTACGAGCTGCCATCGAACGACTGGAAAAAGGGGATTCGCTGCAAGAACTCAATCTAGCTCGAGGCAATGGCCAAACAGTGGTTGAATCCCAAGAAGGTCGCAACAAGACTGTTATGGTGATCGAAAGCAAAGCCGATCTCCAAGACTTGATGCGTGAGAAACTGAAGAGCCGCGGTTATCGGGTGCTGGTGTTCAGCAATCCCGAACGCGCCCTGTTGCGATTTGAAAATGACGATACGGCTCCGGCAGATTGCGTGATTTTCAGTGCGCCAGATTTAGGGAACGATGCGCTCGAAGCGTTTAATCAGTTTGCCACCAATGAAAAGACGAAAGACATTCCGGCCATTATGCTGGTAGATCGCAAGCAACAGTTCATTATTCGTGGAGCCATCATGGCCCCACATCGCTTGATGTTGGCGATGCCCTTGAAGGTTCGCGAATTGCGTGTGGCACTACTAAAACTTCTTACGGGTAAATCGATGACAGTGCCAGACGGGGGTAACGAAGCAGGGGAAAACTAACCCCCCGTTTTTGTGGGCGAGCGAGATAGAATTCCGTTCGTGCCGTTGGTGCCAAATTTCGGGACAGGAAAGTCAATTATCCTCTCCCGAAACTCGTTTCGAACCCTTCGCGCTTTGATTGGTCTTTGGTAAAGTAAAGCCTTCTTGACGGGGACCTCCCCCTCTGAATAGCTAAAGTAAATTTTCTGGTTTGAGGGCGTAGCTCAGTCGGTAGAGCATCGGACTTTTAATCCGTGGGTCGTGGGTTCAAGTCCCACCGCCCTCACTTCCAGTTATCTCAGCTTCTAGACAACACCACTCCTAAGCAATACCCCTTCTAAGCAACTCAGCTTTAGACAACTCCGGTTCCGCGTAGTTCAGCTTTTGCCTTTCTCGCGGGCCTTCCTCCCCCCACATAATTCGGATTTTCTGCCCATAGAGGCGGTGAACTCATTCAGATTGAGCTGTTTTTTCCGCTTTTGGGACGACGGTCTGGTTCTACGTGCTAGGGTTGCGAGGCATTTCCCACCTCTAACCCACCGCACGCTATGATCACCCTCGAAGAAAATCTCTACATCGGCAAAGACCTCGAAGCGATGCAATTTGCACGTCGCTATCATCGTTGGATCATTGACGAAGTACGTCCCTATTTCGGCAAGCACATCGCTGAAGTGGGAGCTGGTTGCGGTAACCTGACCGAGTTTCTGCTGGAAGAACCGCTTGACTCGATCACCGCTTTCGAACCATCCTCCAACATGTTTCGGCTATTGGAACAACGACACAGCCAGGAACAACGGGTGAAGCCGATCAACGATTTCTTTAGTCGTGATGCAGGTGGCGTGGAGCGAGAGTACGATTCGGTTGTGTACATCAATGTGATGGAACATATTGAAGACGACTTCGGAGAAATCCGCCGAGCTTATGAAGCATTGAAGCCTAATGGCCATTTGGTGATTTATGTCCCCGCTCTGGCTTGGCTGTACAGTGAGTTTGATCGAAGCATTGGTCATTTCCGCCGTTATCACAAACGTCAATTGATCGATGCTGTTGGTTCAGCTGGCTTTAATGTTGTTCAAGCCAAATATTTTGATTCGTTGGGCATCATTCCGTGGTATGTGTCTGCCGTATTACTAAAGCGAACGATCAACTCTAACAGTGTTGCTCTGTACGATCGGTTAGCAATTCCCGTATTGAGCCGAGTTGAACGCTATTTGCCACCTTGGATTGGCAAGAACCTCTTGGTGGTTGGTCGCAAGGAAGCCTAACACAACGTAAACGTCGAGCTTAGATCTCTGCTACAATGTGAGCGGGTATTCCTCACGTTGTAGCGGGTAGTTTCATGATGAGCCATGGACTCTTTATCTCTGACCTTCATTTGCTGAGCCGACGCTCCGTTGCCCAGTCGCATTGGCAGCAATTGATGCCCGAACTTTGCAAATCGGACCTGTTGATTTTCGGCGGGGATATCTTTGATTTTCGCTGGAGCACCCATGGCGATCTAATTCGCAGCACACAAGCTGCCAAAGCGTGGCTGCAGGCTGCCATCGAAGTCAACCAACATTTGCGGATCGTTTATCTGCTTGGGAACCATGATTGTTTACCGTCGATGCAGAAAATGTTGCAAACTCTCGCAGCAGAGGTGCCGCAGTTTTGCTGGACGGAGCAACATCTCGCCCTGAATCAATGTCTATTCTTGCATGGCGATGTACTCGATGCGGGTCTCGAACCAAATGCTTTAGCCGCTTATCGTTCCAAGTTTTCGGATAAGCATCGCGAACGTGGTGATTTTGCGCATCGGATGTATGATCTTGTAGTCGCTTCAAGAATTCACGGTGTTCCTTCGAAACTCATTCACCGTCCGACACGAGTGACCAAACGGCTGAGCCAGTATCTGGAGTCGCTGGATTTAACGGCAGAGCAGGGAATTCACCAGGTTTACTTTGGACATACGCACCAACCATTGTCTGGAGTATCTTTCAACGATCAATGTTTCTTTAACCCTGGCTCAGGTATTCGACATTTACCTTTTTTGCCATGTCGATTTCAAGTGGATATCGATTTAGATCAAGTTGTCGAACAGTTGACAGATAGGCCAACAGAACCGCAGAGGTTTTCGCGATGATGTTGGTCGCAACGTGGTGGTATGACCTTCTGTTTTTCCTTGAAGTCCTGCTGTTCATTGGCATATTGATCCTGCAAGCGTACACGGCCATCCACATCGCGATCCATAAACGTGATTCGCGATCAGCCGTCGCCTGGCTTGTATCTGCTTGGTTCCTCCCAATTCTGGGATCAGTGCTGTACTTTTGGTTTGGAGTAAATCGACTCGAGCGTAAGGCACGCAAGTTGCGCGCACACTCCCACCATCCGCGATACAACTTGCCGATGGTTGCGAACGAGATCTTGCCAGAGAATTTATCGGAGCAATACAACGATCTGGTGGGAATTGCCAAGGCGATTGGTTCCATCAGCGGATTCCCCTTGGTGGGTGGCAATCATTTTGAACCACTGGATAAGCAACATGCCTACCCGGAGATGTTGAAAGCGATTGCGAACGCAAAACATTCGGTCACGTTGTTGACGTATTTATTTGACGATGATCCAACGGGTGAGCTTTTTGCAGAAGCGTTATCAGAAGCCGTAAAACGTGGTGTAGAAGTCCGCGTTTTAGTGGACGATGTGGGGGCCAAATACTCGCGGCCGACCATTTTTGGACGATTACAACGACATGGGATTCCCCATGCACCATTTTTGCCCAAGTTTCTACCGATACCACTTACCTATTCACAGTTACGAAATCATCGCAAAATCTTGGTGGTTGATGGAATCATGGGTTTCACTGGCGGCATGAACATTCGCCACAATCAAGCTCATGATTCTAGTATCGTTCATCCGGTAAACGATTTACATTTTCGCGTGACAGGCCCCATCGTTTCGCAATTGCAAACAACGTTCGCTGAGGATTGGTGGTTTACCACAGAAGAGTTTTTGGAGGGTGAAAAATGGTACCCACACGAAATGCCGCTGGCTGGTTCATCAACAGCACGCGGTATTCCGGATGGTCCTGACGAAGACTTGGATAATTTGCGACTGACCATTTTGTCCGCCATCACCTCGGCCAAACAATCATTAAAGATCGTAACGCCCTACTTCCTACCTGACCATGACATTACCACAGCGTTGAAGCTCGCTTCGCTGCGCGGGGTCACCGTCGATATTGTCCTGCCAGAAAAAAGTAACCTGCTGTTGGTCCAATGGGCTACGACTCCCTTTTGGACTCCGCTATTGCAGCGCGGCTGTCGCATCTGGCTGACACCGCCACCCTTTGATCACACCAAGTTGCTACTGGTGGATGGTCATTGGTGTATGTTCGGCTCGGCGAACTGGGACCCTCGTAGTCTTCGTTTGAACTTTGAGTTCAACATTGAATGTTATGATGCGGTTTTAACATACAATTTAGAACGCATCGTGGAAGAGAAAATTCGTTCAGCTCGCCTCGCTACCATTGAAGAACTCAATGCTCGCCCTTTCTCCATACGACTCCGCGACGGTTTTGCTCGTCTCTTTTCGCCGTTTCTATAACTGAATCATGCAAACATCGTGCTATCGCGGGTTGCTGTGAGTTGGACTCGTTCTTTGGTTTCTGGATGCACGAACGACAGTCGCCAAGCATGCAAACACATCGGTGGAGCGGATAACGCCAGAGTCTGTTGTTCGCCCATTTGGCCACCGGGCAAATAGAGCGGGTCACCCACAATCGGAAAACCGAGATGCCATGCGTGGATACGAATTTGGTTGGTTCGGCCCTGCAATGGTCGAACCTCAACCAACGTTGTTCCATCCGCCAAACGTTCGATCACCTCGAATAACGTGCTGCTTGGCAAACCATCTTCATCCACTTGCCGTGAACCGTGAGCGCCTGGTTCTCGAGAGATCGGCACATCGCAGCGGAAATGATCACTTTCAGGTGTCCCCTGCAAACGAGCCAAGTAAACCTTTTCGACCGTTCCGTTTTGGAATTGCGGCTGCAAGGCCGAAGCGGCTTGAAACGTGCGAGCTAACACAACCAAGCCCGTTGTGTTTGCATCGAGCCGATGGGTGACTCGCAATTTCTGTGGACGATACACGGGTTCCATCATGGAGCTCAATGTATTGCGATTGAAACGTCCGCTGGGATGGGTCGGTAACGGTGCTGGTTTATCGACTACGACAAAAAACTGATCTTCATACACAAAACGAACATCCGTGCTGACATCAGGCTCAGCCGCTTCATCTACCACATGGATGAAACGCTCCCCTTCACGCACCATCTGATCGATGGTGGTGGGCTTACCAAATTCCGAAGTGATTCGCCCGCTTTCGATTGCTTCACGCCAAGCGACTTCGCCATAGGGTGGATACCATTGAGTCAAAAACTCCATCATCGGTAATCCCGCCAAACGTCCAGGCACATGAATGAACCGACGATTTATATAAGGTTGCGAGCCAGGAAGTGGAGTGACGGCACGCAAAAACTCCGTTTCACGTTGCCTCAGCAATTGTCGCGTTCGTTCCTCTTGAGTGAGATAGCAATGTGGACATGACTTCCCATACTGATACTGCTCGCTCTGCAAATCGTCCGCAGACAAAACCGCTTGGCAAGCAAAACATTGAACATTGCCGGTTGGCTGCAATGCAGGATCCAGAGCGACGCGTTGATCAAATACAAAGCAACTGCCGTCATAATGCGCCGAGCCGCACTCTTCGAAATACTTTAAGATGCCTCCATCGAGCTGATAGACATCTTGAAAGCCCACCTGTTCCAGGAAGGGAGCAGCTTTTTCACAGCGTATACCGCCAGTGCAGAAAGAAACAATCGTCTTATCGCGATTGGCCTCGACAAACTCTCGAGCTTTGTCGGGAAACTCTTTGAAATGGCTAATGCCAAAATCGACTGCATTCTGAAAGGTGCCCAATTGAACTTCGTATATATTGCGTGTATCCAATAAAACGACTTCTTTGCCGCTGCTCAACCACTCCTTGAGTTGTTTGGCTGAAACACGTTTGGAAGTGTATTTGACAGGATCGATTCCGTCTTGATCAAAGGCGATGATCTCGCGTTTGAGCTTAACGAGCATTCGATGAAAGGGTTGATGATCGGAATAGCTGAACTTGACTTCAAGATCTGTGAAGCAAGCATCAGCACGGAGGGTGGAGAGAAACTCTTTCATTTCTTGCTGAGTCCCCGCCAGGAACATATTGATTCCCTCGGGACTCAGCAGGATGGTTCCACGCAAGCTTAACCGTCGACAGAGTTGTTTGAGTGCTTCACGTCGTTGTGGAAGTTGGTCGAGAGCAACAAATTTATACGCAGCTATATTTGCGTAGGGTGCTGTTTCGATATCACGATTCTCGATCGGTATTGCATTCACAGCACCGTTTGCCTGCCACTCTTCCGACACGTAAACATCTCCTGGACGACTAGCCGTTCAAGCCCGTCAAAACGCCGGTGCTATCTCCCAACTTATCAATACGGCACTCGATCCGCTCCAGCAGAGCCAGCCAGAGGTTATTCAAAGGCGTTTCCTTCGGATAGCGGATATGCCGTCCTGTGGAAATAGTACCACAACCGGAACCCGCCAGCAAAATAGGCAGGTCATCATGATTGTGGCGATTACCGTCGGAGTTTCCGCTACCGTAAACAACCATCGAATGGTCCAACAGGGTGCCTTCACCCTCGGGAATCGAGTTGAGTCGATCCAAGAGATAGGCGAGTTGTTGAACATGGAAGGTATTGATTTGGCGTATCTTATCCTTTTTCGCCTGCTCATTGCCATGGTGCGACAAATCGTGATGTCCTTCAGGAACACCGATGGCACCATAACCACGATTGCTACCTTCGTTCGCCATCACGTACGTGCAAACTCGGGTTACGTCTGCTTGAAAGGCGAGCACCATTAGGTCCGCCATAAGTTTCAGATGCTCAGCATAATCTTTGGGGACACCGTTCGGTACAGCGTACTCGGGTCGCTTAACGGGTGGCATCTTTTCGGCACGCTCAATTCGCGATTCGATATCTCGAACGCTGGAGAAATACTCATCCAACTTACGAACGTCGTTGCTTCCCAATTTGCCGGTCAACGATTTGGAATCCTCGCGTACGAAGTCGAGAATACTGCGACGCTTGCGGTCGCGTTGAACACGTACAGCATCAGGTTCGTTAGAGAACATTCGCTCAAACACAACTTTCGGATCAACTTCTT
>JBILTA010000601.1:0-3802 GCA_044371785.1 Pirellulaceae bacterium
GCCGCTGGAATCTGTTGGCAGGATATGATTGTTGAGGAGATTTCAAGACATTGCAGCGCCTATTATGCTGAAGGAGAATCGGCTTGGCCCCAACCTTATAAGCAGCGCGGACTTTACGCGGCATGGCAAGCTGTAAAACAAGTTGATTTGCGAATGGAATGGTTGGGCATTCAGGATTTTCGTAAGTCGATCCGCGAACTGCCCGAAACGCCGGTAGATTGCATTGTTGCCTTATTGGGTTGGTTTGAGATTCCTCAAAAGCACTGGCGTGGATTCTTGTTAACGCAATGGAATTCGATCGTCGGTTGGGCCTCCTACATCCAAGGCAAGCAGTTTGGAGTGAATTATGCCGACCTAGATGAAAATGACCTTGTTGGCTTATTGGCGATCCGGTTGGCATACGATGCATGTTTGGCGCAGAGGTTTGCAGGAAGGCAAGAGTTTAAACTCTGGCCGGAGGCAACACAAACACTCAACGCTGATTCTTCGAAGCGCGAGCAGTTGGTTTCCGATTTGTCAAGATATGTCGGCTTAGTCGCCTGTGAAACACGATATCGACAGGACTTGAGAAAGCTCTTGACCCAACGTGCGAGTGTTTCTGGGGATCGGCGGGAGGTTGGCCGAACTCAAATGATCTTCTGCATCGATGTGCGATCAGAAGTGCTTCGAAGACAGATTGAGGATGTATCGCCTGACATCGAAACTTTAGGATTTGCTGGTTTCTTCGGTTTGCCGTTCCAGCTTCATTCGTCCGAGAGCGATGGTTCCTCGAATCAATGTCCGGTATTGTTGATTCCGAAGTTTGATGTTCATGAGACTTGCGGTAGCAACGATTGCGGGTGCGCAAATGGTAGAGCTGAGAAGAAATCACAACCGAGTAAAACTCTGTTTGAGCAACTCGGTTCATCGGCCGTCGCCTGTTTTGGATATGTAGAGGCACTTGGGGTCACGTATTTGCCCAAAATGGTTCAGCGTATGTTACCCACTTCATTTCAACGTCAAGATAAAATGGCGTTGAGTGATGATAGAGGACAGCAACGCGCCGTAGTGATTAAGAAACCGATAGGACTTAGTGCCAATCTTGATCTTTCGCAAAGTGTTGCTTTAGCTAAGGGAATATTGCAGAACCTGGGGCTCAAGAAACGGCTAGGATCTCTTGTGGTGTTTGTGGGGCACGGAAGTCAGTCCACCAATAATCCGTTTCAAGCAAGTTTGGATTGTGGTGCTTGCGGTGGGCACTCTGGCGAAAGTAACGCGCGTATGGCAGCGCAGTTGCTAAACAACCCGGAGGTAAGGAAAGCTCTTCGGGATGAGAAGATCGAGCTTCCTGAGAAATGTTGGTTTATGGCTGCACTGCATAACACAACAACCGACGAGATCATTTTCTTCGAAGAGGAAGGAATGCCTCTTTTTGCAAGAGATGAGTTAGAAGTACTTCGCACCCAGTTGCCCGCTGCCTCAAAGCGAGCTCAGGAAGAACGCAACCTACGATTTGGTAACCGTGCTGACGAGAGTGTTTATCGGCGAGCACTCGACTGGTCTGAAGTTCGTCCCGAATGGGGGCTCGTTAATAACTCCGCGTTCATCGCCGCTCCACGTGAATTTACTAAAGGACTTTGCCTTGATGGGCGAGTTTTCTTGCATAGCTACGATCCAGCGGCAGATGATGACGGTTCGGTGCTCGAGCTTATCCTGACGGCACCCGTTGTGGTGGCTCATTGGATCAACACACAGTATTACTTTTCAACGGTAGATCCAAATGCTTTTGGTAGCGGCAATAAGGTTTTACATAGTGTGGTTGGAGGCGTTGGTGTTGTGGAAGGGAATGGGGGCGACTTGAAAACGGGGTTGCCTTGGCAGTCAGTACATGATGGACAACGGTTCCAGCACGAGCCGTTGCGACTTTCGGTTGTGCTTTATGCAAAGCCTGAAGCGATCGATCGAGTGATTGAGCGACACGTGATTGTGCAGAATTTGGTACGCAATGGTTGGATTCACATTTCAGCCTGGGATGGTGATGGATTGCAGGAGCGTGTACCGGAGGGGGGCTGGAGTAAAGCTTGCTAAGAATTAATAAATGCCTTGGCGCAATATTCGCATTGCCTGACACATGGATGAGGGAATCGTCATTTGCGAGTCACTTAAAGAGTATTCGAAGGTGTGAATGGTGGAACTGGGAATGTTCCAGCATTCCAATGGAGTTGGGATGAAGATTATAGGGATCCGCTATTTGTACCCAGTTTTGGCAGCTGGGTTACTTTTAACGGCGTTGACCGTCTACACGGCAGTGGGGCTACTGTTCGAGCAGGCTCGCATTACCAGTGTGTTGCGTGAGAATGTTTCTAGCCGAGCAGCGGCTGCTGATTTTCGTGGCACCTTGAACACATTGGTCGCGTTGGAATTGCATCAGGTGGAAAGCGTTTCTGAGTTGCATTCGAAGGCTCTGACTCAGATTTCTACGATCCAAAGATTCGCAGATCATTCTGAGGAACTTCGGTTGGTGCAAAAAATCGTAGATGGTTTTGCTGCCTATCTGAAAATGTGGGAAAACGCAGTAGCGACCCCAGAGCCTGAGCGAAAGGAAAATCAGGCTCTGGCGATCAAGTTTTTGCAGACAAACGTTCTGCTTCCCGTGCGCGAGATCGAGGGTTACAACGATAAACAAATTGAAACCGTTACTAGCGCTCATGAACGTGTCTTAAGCCAATTGGCTTGGGGAGTTGCTAGTGTGAGTCTGCTAGGGGGGATTGCGGGAGTTTTGTTTGGATATACGGTAGCACGTCTCTTGACGCGATCGATCCATAAACTTCGCATACAAATTCATGATGCAGCTGGTAAGCTTTCTCCCGAAACGCCCGACGTACTTGTTCAAGAAAATGAGGGGTTTAGTGGGTTGCATGAGGCTTTGGAGGACCTTGATGAACGAATTGTGGCTACCATTCGACAGCTTCATGATCGTGAAACGCAGATGGTACGGTCGGAACAATTAGCATCTCTGGGAAAACTGGCAGCTGGCGTAGGGCATGAACTCCGGAATCCGTTGACTTCGGTAAAAATGTTAGTGCAAACCGGACTTGAGGAAGATGGGATCCTGAGCCGATCGGATTTGAAGATTATCGAAGCCGAAGTTCGACGCATGGAAAGGTCATTGCAGACGTTTCTAGCGTTTGCGAGATTGCCGAAACCGGAAAGAAAGCGAGTGGAATTGAATGATGTCCTGGAGTGTACTCTCGATTTAATTGGGGGGAGAGCCAAACGCCAACATGTGGTGATCACGACAGAGACATTAAATGGCGACATCGAATTTGTTGTCGATAAGGCTCAATTGCAGCAGGTGTTGGTCAATTTGGCTATCAATGCGTTGGACGCGATGCCAAATGGCGGCTCACTGACCATCAGAACGCAATTGGTTAGCGACGGCGTCCGTATTGATGTCGTTGACAATGGAGTTGGCTTTAGCGATGAGGCTCTGGCGAATTTGTTTCAAGCATTCAGTAGCAGTAAAGAGATGGGAGTTGGGTTAGGGTTGGTGATATGTCGGCGAATCATTGAGGAACATGGTGGAGCCATCAGCGCCGAGCACACGCCTGGTGGAGGTGCAACGTTTACCATCTGGTTACCTGTAGGTTTGTAATTTAAGGTGGGAACATCGCAATGGCGGACATCTTGTTGATCGACGACGAAGCCCCGATTCGTCATGCATTTCAAAAAGCCTTTCGTGATGCCGATCTCCGCGTTCGCACAGCGACGACGGCGGCCGAAGGAATCAAGGAGTTTATTGCAAGTCGACCGGATGTCGTAT